>NZ_SNUJ01000001.1:600000-823636 GCF_012027395.1 Thermococcus sp. LS1 | reverse complement strand
CCCCTCTCGGAGGGCAGTACACCCGGGATCGCTGGCGGGCTTAACTTCCGGGGTCGAAACGAGACCGGGTGTAACCCCGCCGCTATGACCGCCGTACCGCTATTGACCTATCGGGATGGGTTTATAAAGATTACGGTCAAAGAAGGAAAAAGATTATAGTCATCGCCGGAGAGGCTTTAGGAAGAGGTGATGATAATGGGACTCCTAGAAGACAAGGCCCTTGTCGAAGCTGCCCTCTTCGTTTCTGGTCGGCCGCTGAGCGTTAAAGAGCTCTCAAGAGCCCTTGGGATAAGGTCGCTGGATTACCTCGAGAAGCTCATCGAGCTTATAGCAGCTGAATACGCCGAGAGAAAGAGCGCAATCGAAGTGGTTCGCGTTTTGGGCGATAAGTACGTCATGCAGGTGAAGCAGGAGTATTCGCAGAGAGTTGTCCATCTGATGCCAAGACCGGACTTAAGGACTGGCGAGCTGAAGACCCTGGCCCTTATAGCCTACCTCCAGCCCATAGAGCAAAGCAAGCTGGTCAAACTCCGCGGGAGTCAGGCCTATGAGCACATAAGAAAGCTCCTCGAGATGGGACTTATCTACGCCGAGCCCTACGAGAGGACAAAGCTCCTTGGAACGACCCCCAAGTTCGCAGAGCTCTACGGCTTTCCGGAGAACGACCCCATGATAATCAAGGAAGCATTCAAGAAGGTTGTTCATGCCGAGTACAGCGACCTGATAGCAAAACTCGAAGGGAAAGAAGAAATGCCTCAGGAAAGCGAGGAGTAATTTCTTGACCCTTCAGTTTACTTATTTCTGTTCTTGAGAGGAATACGGGAGCTTTTTCCGGAAACTCGGCCTCCGGAGAAAAGTTTAAATACCACCACCCTGTATTACCATTAAGGTGAGTGTTATGGCAGTGCTGACAAAGGAGCAGATCATCGAGATGATCGAGAGGCAGAAAGGCCTCTCGAGGAATGAAATTGAGGAGAGGATAGCGGAGATAGCGTCCCGCGAGGGTATTTCCGAGCACGCGGCAGCTTTAATGCTCGCGGAGGAACTGGGCGTTAATCTGGAGGGCAAAGAGGAGCTTCTTCACATAGCGGACCTTGTCCCTGGAATGGCCAACGTCAACATAGTCGCGAGGATCCTGAGGAAGTACCCACCGAGGGAGTACCAGAAGAGGGACGGCTCAACTGGCCAGGTTGCAAACGTGATAATCTACGACTCAACCGGAAAGACAAGGCTCGTTCTCTGGGACGCTCAGGTAGCAAAGTACTACAACGAGCTGAACCCGGGCGACGTCATTAAGATCATCGATCCGAGCGTTAGAGAGGGAAGGGGAGGAGTTGAGCTCCACGCCAACTTCAGGACGAGGATAATACTCAATCCGGAAGACCCGCGCGTCGAGGAGATACCGCCGCTCGAGGAAGTGAGAAGCTACAACTACAGAAGAACAAAGATAGGCGAGCTCATGGGCGGCGAGCGCTTTGTTGAGGTTAGGGGAACGATAGCGAGGCTTTACAGGGTTACCGTTTACGACGCCTGCCCTGAGTGCAGGAGGAAGGTTGATTACGAGCCGGCAACAGATACTTGGATATGCCCCGAGCACGGCGAGATCCAGCCGATAAAGATAACCATCATCGACTTTGGCCTCGACGACTCAACTGGTTACATAAGGACGACGCTCTTCGGCGACGATGCGGCCGAGCTTCTCGGAAAAGACCCAGATGAGATAGCAGAAAAGCTCAGGGAGCTGGTGGAGGAAGGACTGACCCTCAAGGAAGCCGGCAGAAAGCTCGCGGAGGAGGAGTACTACTACCTGCTCGGAAGGGAGATAGTCGTCAGGGGCAACGTCGTGGACGACAAGTTCCTTGGGCTGATCCTCAAGGCCTTTGGCTGGGACGAGGTGGACTACAAGAGAGAGATAAGCCGCGTCAGGGCCGAGCTGAAGGAGGCCATTAAGGAGGTGCTGTGAATGGAAGAGGTCAGGTACAGGCGGCGCAAGCCTGCCGTCGAGAGGAAGATAGGCGAGATAAGGGAAGACGACACGAGAGTTGCGCTCATAGGCAAGGCCTTCAAGGTCGACAAGATGGATTACACCTTCTGGCTCGACGACGGAACCGGGGTCATACTCATCGAGAGCGAGGAGAACGTCCTCCCCCAGAACGGCCAGACCGTTAGGGTCATCGGCAGGGTCATCAGGAACGAAGAAGGCATTCACATCTACGGCGAGGTTATACAGGACTTCAGCGAGGCAGATTTGGAAGCGCTGGAGGAGATTAGGGAGCTTGAGAGGAAGGTTCTCCCCCGGGTGGAGAGCGTCATCGAGTTCTTTGGAGGTGAGGAGCTATGAAAAAGCGCCTCCCAGCGAGCAGGGTCTACATCAAGGACATCATCGACGGCTACTACGTTAAGAGTGAAGGGGACTTCGAGCCCAACTACCTCATAACGAAGGACGCGAGAAAGGTCTACCGCGTCAAGGTCGTCGCCACCGTCGTTCGCGAGCCGGTTATAAGCGACGACGAGACCTATGGAAAGCTCCAGATCGACGACGGAACCGGAACCATCTGGGTGCTCGGTTTTAGGGACGATACGAGGTTCATCAGGCTCGTCAAAAAGGGCGACCTCGTCCAGATAATAGGCAAGGTTGCTGAATGGCGCGACGACAAGCAGATACTTGTCGAGGGCATCGCCAAAGTCCATCCCAACATGTGGATACTCCATCGCTTCGAGACGCTGAAGGAGAAGGTCGAACACGCCAAGAAGGCCCAGATAGCATTCGAGATCTACGACAAGTACGGCATCACCGCGAAGGCCAAGGTCATAGCCAAGAACAAGGGCGTTAGCGAAGACCTACTGCTGACAATTGACGAGCTCTACACGATAATGCTCGAGCACAGGAACCTCGAGGAGGAGCTCTTCGAAGAGGAAGTTCCGGAGGTCGAGGAAAAGACTGAGGAGAACCCAGAGCTCGAAAAGGCCAAGAAGGCCGTCCTTGATCTGCTGAAGGAGAAGCAAAAGGCACTGTCCCACAAGTTCATCGTCAAGAAGCTCTCGAAGGAGTTCGACGAGGAGCTCATCGAGGAAGCTATAACCCAGCTCCTGGCTGAAGGAGAAATCTACGAGCCGGAGATAGGCTACTACGAGCCGCTGTGAGCTCTTTCTCTTTTTAATTCTCTCGAAAAATAGAAGAAGCGGGAGTCAGTACTGCTCCCTCATCGTCCTTATGACAGGGTCGTGAATGAGCGTCGAGGTTATGCTGTCCACCATGCGGAAGAACTCGTCGCGGCCCTTGATGAGATCCATGTTCTCAATCCTTATCAGCTCGCATTTGCCTCCAAGTATCCACTTGCCAAGCACTATCTTCTCCTTTCCGTCCTTTTTCGCGTCTATTCTGACTAAGCCGTAGGGAATGTCAGCCGTCCACCAGTTGGCCTTAAACGTTATCCTCCAGCCGGCATCTTCAAGTGCCTCTACGAGCTTCTCCAGAGTCTTTCCCGGACCGTGAGGGGTTTTAAATGTGATGACTGTCCAGAGCTCCTCCCCCTCAAGGCTTCTTATGAGCTCATCCTTAAACTCCATGATCTCACCTCCTCAAACTATCGCTGCTATAAGGAAAGCCATAACCGCCAGGAAAATGCTCATCTTGAGTAGCTTCTGTGATTTATGTGCAACCTCCCTGTCCTGGCTCCTCAGGATCAGGTAGGCCGCGTAGAGTATGAGTAAATCAACAGGAACCATCGCATAGTAGCCGACGCCAACACCCGCCTTGACAGGAAGGAACGAAGCGATGACCGTCAGGAGCGCAAAGAGGGCCCCAACGTAGGCCGCTCTCTTCTTCCCCCAGATTATTGGTAGTGTTTTAGCGCCTTTGGCCATGTCCCCCTCTACATCCTCAATGTCCTTAATAACCTCCCTGGCAACGTTCACGAGGAAGGCACAGATCGCTAAATAGCCGGCCAGCCCGAGGTGTTCAACAGCGACCGCACCGTAGAGCGGGGTCGCACCGGTCAGGCCGGCAACGATAATGTTTCCGACGAACGGAAGGGGCTTGAGCTTCCAGGCGTAGATGAACATCGTGACGTAAGCTATCGTCCCAAGGATGAAGGCGTAGATGTTTATCATGTATGCCAGGACAAGACCGAGGGCAAAGAGGAGCATCGAGTAATAGAGTGCAGCCTTCCTGCCCATTGCTCCCCTTGGCAGGGGCCTCTCGGGGCGGTTGATTTTATCTATCTCGTAGTCGAAGTAGTCGTTTATCGTGTTTCCTCCGGCACAGCCCAGAGTGACCACCAGGAAGACAAGTAAGGCCGTTTTTGAGTCGGGAAAGTGACCAACAGCCACTATCGAGCCCAGAAGGCCCACTATCCCGGCAAGGATGCAGTTGTGGGGTCGGGTTATCTCGATGAACGCCTTGAGCTCCATTAGGGCCACCTAATTCGATTAGGTTATTGACTTAAAAATCTTTGCTAGAGCTCCTCCCTTCTCAGCAGGCCAAGCTCTTCGCCGCTTTCGAGCACCCTTATGCGCCCAAAGCGAAGCTCGACTGCCCTCTCAAGTTCTTCTAAAGATATGGGCGTCAGGATCTGGGCCTTCATCTCGCTGAAGTTTATCCACTTCAGTATCCCAACGCCGAGGCAGAGACCGTCTTTATCGATGAAACCGACCAGCAAGTTGCTTAGCTTTTCGAAGTCAACGGCGTGGATAACAGACCTGCTGTAGTGCCTTGGAACGTTCTCGACGTCGGCCTTGACTACGGTGTAGCGCTCGCCCTTCCAGCCGGCCAGGACGAGCCACTTGAAGAGGGACGATAGAAGTTCCTTTTCCTCGGCCGTTAACGGTCTGCCTCTGAAGAGCTCCGTTCCGGTCGGAACGACCTTATTCAAATCAACATCAATCAGACCAGCGCTTGAGAAGTAAGCACCCCACTTCTCTCGCCGTACTTCTCTACGCTCCTCTCTCGAGTGTTCCCTCGCTCTGTCGCTCACTGAGAGGCTCAGGACTTCACCGTAGGGAGAGAGGAGCCGTCTTAGGTGAGAGAGCTCATTTTTCCTCTCAAGGAAAACTATCAGTTCAGGTCTCACGAGCTCGGCTTTGAGGCGCTTCATCTCTATGCCCGGGCCGGTGACGAAGCCGGTAGTATCTATCAAAACGACATCCACACTCTGAACGGCAATATCAACCAGTCTCTTGACACCAACGGCCATCTCACCGGTGTACTGCCCAGGAGAAGTGGTCCCAATGAAATAGTGAGCGTAAGCCTTTAGATTGCTGGTTGAGTCAAAGGGACCTTTAGGAAAAGCTAAACTCACTGTCGCTGGAGGGAGGACTCCCTTCTGGCCGACGTCGCTGTCGATTATCGCAACTCTAAGACCCATTTCAATGAGCCCGTTCGCAAGGAATGTCAGGAGGGTCGTCTTTCCGCTGTCGGTTCCACCGATGAGCATTACCCTGATGGGTCTCTCTGACTGGGCTATCTTGTCAAGGAGTTCGAACCTGTCCGGGGGAACGTCCTCGGTGTAGGCCGCTTTGTTCATGTGAGTTGATTAGAGCCGGGGATTAAAAAGCTAACTTTGAGAAAGACTTATAAGTATGGTCAGGGGCTATCAGTTTAGAGGCCAGAAAAATTTGACATTGGCCTTGAAAATAGTTGGTTTAATAAAGCTGTAAACGCTAACCTTGCAAAGGAGGTTTTAAAAATGGAAGAGAGGCCCACCCTCACTCCAAGGCAGATTAGGTTGCTCAGGAAGTTCTACGAGGAAGGAAAGACCATAGAAGTTCACACCGTTGAAAAGACCCAGGACGAGCTAGCCGAAGAACTTGGAATAACCAGACAGGCTCTAAGCAACCACCTCAAGGTTCTCAAGGAGCTTGGCTACATAAGAACCGGCAGGGGCTTCATCGACCTCACCGATAAGGCCCTCGACATCCTCGGCGAAAAGAAGGGCGACGTCTTCGTCTTCGTTAGGATAGAGCCAACCAAGAGGAAGTACGTCTACGAGCAGATAAAGAAGCTCAAGATAAAGAAGATCTACCGTGTCACCGGCGACATTGACCTCATCATCGAGGCTGACAAGACCAAGCTCGATGAGATACTTGAGGAGATAGCCTCACTCGACGGCGTCAAGGAGACCATCACCCACATCGTCCTCGAGGTTCTCTGAGGGCTTCCTACCCTCCCTCAGCTTCTTCTCTATTAACCTTCTAAGCTCGTCGAGGTTCTTTCCGAACTTGGCAGAGATTGGCACGAAAATCTCGTTTATTTCACTATACGGAACTCCAAACTTCTCGGCGAGCCTCGTTATGGTCCCCTGGACATTCTTCACCTTGTCTATCTTGTTCACTGCCACTATCGTCGGTATCTTCAGCTCCTGCAGGAACTGGAAGAACTCCACGTCTATTGGAATCTCGCCGCGCTTCTCCCAGCGCTCGATGATCTCCAGTGCACTCTTGCCGTCTATAACGAGGATTGCCAGGTCTATCTCGTCGGCATTGTTCTCTATGAAGTGCACTATCTCATCTTTAATCTTCTCCTGCTTTTCCTTCGGCAGACCGCTCATGAAGCCGAAGCCGGGCATATCGACGACCTTCCGATTCCTCCAGTTGACCTCCACGGGCTTTCTCGTAACTCCTGGCCTCTTGCCCCTCCTGACCCACTTTCCGGTAAGATGGAAGATGAGCGTGCTTTTTCCAACGTTCGACCGTCCCACGAAGATTATCATGGCTCTCACCGAAGGGAGTTGAAGTTTTTTCACCTTATAAGGCTTGGCGGAAAAGTTAAGTAGGCCGAGCGATAAATAATCGCGGTGGTGTTTATGGTAGAGGGCGGTGAAGCTAAAGCCAACCAGCTCATCAACAAGTTTGTGATATCCCTCACGGAGGGAAAGATACTCGGGTTTGTGACGGACATCAACGTTGAGGTTGAGGGCGACCAGTTCTACTTCATCCTGAAGATGAAGCTCGTGGAGAACCTTGGAAAGGGTGAACACCCGGGAATGTTCTCCAACGAGAAGAAGATGAAAATAAGGCCAAGCGATATAGTCAACGTTGGTCCAGACGTTATAATCCTCGGAAACGGCAAGGTGCCCCCGCTGAGGGAGATAGAGAGGCTCACTCAGATAGCCGAGGAGTACAACGCCTTGGTTAGGGAGCTCGAGGCCAAGGAGAGGCTCATAGAAAAGCTCAAGGAGGAGAACTACTCACTTACCAAGCAGCTGGATGAGCTTCAGAGGGAGCTCAGAAAGCTCCATGTCATGAAGGAGGATTTCGAACACCTCAAGGAGCAACTGGTCAGACAGGAGGGCCAGCTCGAGATGGCCAAGGACTACATAAGGCTCCTCGAAGGTCTCAGGCACGACATAGACAAAATAAAGGACGATGTTGACAAGCTCATCCAGAGCCAGCTTGAAGAAATCGTCAGGGCAATAATAAACGAAGAGCTGAACGCAAGGGGATTAAAGAAAACGAGCTTCATTTAGCCAAAGATCTGGGACCCAAAGGCGTGGAGAAGTATCTCAAGGGCAACGAGTATCAGCGTGAGGGCTATAACGCCCCTTGGGCTTATCTTTATTGCCCTGGTATCCTCGTCGAAGAACCTCATGAGACCCGCACCGGTCGGGGGAAGTGTGGCCTTTTCCTTTGCCATTTCTCTCACCTCTTAAGATGGCTACCACCCGAGAGGTATAAAAAAGTTTTGATTGCTATGAGCCACTCCCCAGAAGTCGAGGATATTATACAAAGTTTTCCTGGATAAACATCAAAATTTATTGCCCAAAATCTTTATATACAATAAGTCAAACCAACAAGTAGCAGGTTCTATCTGGGTGAAATCTTGAACTGGAGCGCCCGGAAGCCCAATGATTCTTTTCACCCAGCGGTGCTCCATCTAACAGACGCACATGGAATTTATATAGGATTATGGGGGTGTGCCGATGCCCGTGTACCACGTAACCCACAGATGGTCAACAGAGGAAAGTGCCATTGCCGCAAAGGAGGCCGCCGACTTCTTCTCCTCAGGAGAACTGCCCGAGGGCGTTGAGTTCCTGGCCGCGTACAACTTCGACGGAGGGGCCTACACCATCTGGAAGGCACCCAGCAAGGAGGTTCTTGAGATGGTAATCTCCTCCCCGACGTTCAGAAAGAACATGGAGATCACGGAGGTAATCCAGAGCTACCCGCCGACCATTGAGTACATGATCAGGATGTGGAACTGGGTGTACCGCCTGAGCCAAGGGTAGGGGCTTTAGCTCCTTCCCAGATTTTTGAAGAAGAAACTTTTTTAAACGGTAACCCACAGCCCATGGTGGATAAGGGGTTTACCCAATGAATCCCGCTAATGACGTAGGAGGTGGGAGGAAATGGCGACCTTTAAGCTCGTCATATCGAACCCAAAGAACGGGATAGCCAGGCAGGTTGAGATAAGCGGCGAAGAGGCAGAGAAGCTCATCGGAAAGAGGATTGGAGAGGAGATCTCCGCCAAGGAGCTCGGCCTCAACCTCACCGAGATATTCGGCGAGGAGATTCCGGCCGATGCCAAGCTCAAGATAACCGGCGGAACCGACAAGGACGGCTTCCCCATGAGGCCTGATGTTCACGGTCCGAGGAGGGTCAAGATCCTCGTCTCCAGGGGACCGGGTTTCAGGCCCAAGGAGAAGGGTGAGAGGAGGAAGAAGACTGTCAGGGGTAACACCATCAGCCCCGAGATCGTTCAGATCAACATGAAGATCGTCTTCTGAGCTTCTTCCTTTCACCCTTAAACTTCTTCCGGTTTTCCCTCAGATGTTCCTGTGTGCGGAATTTTGATGAGCCGAATCATCTTCCAGTTTCTATCTCCTCCACCACGAGGTAACCTTAATAAATGCCCAAACTCTCTAAATTTAGGGGTGAGAGAAGATGGCAAAGAAGAATGAGTTTAGACAGGCCGAGGTTAACATCGGAATGGTTGGTCACGTTGATCACGGTAAAACGACACTCACAAAGGCTCTGACCGGAATCTGGACTGACACTCACAGCGAGGAGCTGAGGAGAGGAATCACCATCAAGATAGGCTTCGCCGATGCGGAGATAAGGAAGTGCCCAAGCTGCGGCAGGTACTCGACTTCACCGATATGTCCCTACTGCAGCCATGAAACCGAATTTGAGAGGAGAGTCTCCTTCATCGACGCTCCCGGTCACGAGGCATTGATGACAACAATGCTCGCTGGAGCTTCCCTCATGGACGGCGCCGTTCTCGTCATAGCGGCCAACGAGGGTGTAATGCCCCAGACCAGGGAGCACCTCATGGCCCTCCAGATAGTCGGCAATAAGAACATCGTCATAGCCCTCAACAAGATCGAGCTCGTCGACAGGGAGAAGGTCATCGAGAGGTATCAGGAGATAAAGGAGTTCGTCAAAGGCACCGTCGCTGAGAACGCCCCAATAATTCCGATTTCAGCCCTGCATGGAGCCAACGTTGACGTTCTCTTGGCCGCAATAGAGGAGTTCATCCCAACACCTGAGCATGATCCGAACAAGCCACCCAAGATGCTCGTTCTGAGGAGCTTTGACGTTAACAAGCCCGGAACCAAGCCAGAAAAGCTCGTCGGCGGAGTCATCGGCGGTTCGATAGTCCAGGGTAAGCTCAAGGTCGGCGACGAGATAGAGATCCGCCCGGGCGTTCCCTACGAGGAGCACGGCAGAATCAAGTACGAGCCGATAACCACCGAGATAGTGTCCCTTCAGGCGGGAGGAAGGTTCGTCGAGGAGGCATATCCAGGTGGACTCGTCGGCGTCGGCACCAAGCTAGATCCGTACCTCACCAAGGGCGACCTCATGGCCGGAAACGTCGTAGGAAAACCTGGCCAGCTTCCGCCGGTGTGGGACGAGCTCAGGCTTGAGGTTCACCTCCTCGAGAGGGTTGTGGGAACCGAGGAGGAGCTCAAGGTCGAGCCGATCAAAAGGAGGGAAGTCCTGCTCCTCAACGTTGGAACGGCAAGAACGATGGGTCTCGTCACCGGACTCGGCAAGGACGAGATCGAGCTCAAGCTCCAGATACCCATCTGCGCCGAGGTCGGCGACAGGGTTGCCATCAGCAGACAGGTCGGCAGCAGGTGGCGCCTCATAGGCTACGGCTTCATCAGGGAGTGACCCTCTCTTTTCTCCTTTGGTGGTCTCCATGCGCCGCGAATGGCTCGTTATTCCCGACACCAACTTTCTCCTCGTTCCGGGACAGTTCGGCGTCGACATAATATCCGAGCTGAACAGGGTTCTCGATGTGAAGTTCAGGATTGTAATTCCAAACGTTGTCCTTCAGGAACTGGACGTCATCGAAAGAAAGTCCCGCGGGAAAGATCTGATGGCTATCAGAATGGCGAAGAAGCTGGCTGAGAGGTTCGAGACCGTGGATATAGGCCGGTTTGGAGAGAGACCGATAGACGATCAGATTTTTGACTTCGCCCTGAATAACGAGCGCGTTGTGGTCTGCACCAACGATAAGGGGCTGAAAAAGAGGCTCCGCGCGAGGGGCATTCCAGTCGTGTACCTCCGCTCCAAGAAGATTCTGGAGCTTGAAGGAATGCTGGAGTGAAAAGTTTTTAAGGTGGCCATCTTTACCACAACCATGCCGTACGACGAGGTAATACCCGATGAGTACGCGGCCGGCAGGATAGAGCAGGTAATCCTCATAATGAAATTGCTATTTTTCGGATCACCTATCCTCGGCATCTTCCTCTATTCCCTCGGATTCGTTGATGGGAAGGGTTTTCTAGCAATCCTCTTGCCCATGGCGTACGTTGGTCTCACGGGTATTCCCTCACTGAAAACCATCAAGGAAAAGAGCGAAGAGATTGCCGAGCTGATGCTTTCTTCTGTCAATGCGATTCCCTTTCTGACGCTCCTCTACTTTGAATTTCCGGAAGTTTATCGGGAGATGAAAAAACTTCCCGGTCCTCTAGGTAGTATCATAATTCTGCTTGGGACCATACTGGCGAGTTCTCTTTATTATCGCTTTGCCAGTTTGATAAATGAAAATGGTGTCTTTTTCGTGCTCCTCATGATGTTTCCGACCGCTGTTCTCTCCGCACTTTCCCCCATCTACGCGGTCTACCTCCTCGTCCTGATCCCGCCTTTGCTCCTTAGGAGTGCAACCGAACGGCTCAGGAAAAGTCAAGAGAGGAAGAAACGTTTTCCGGGATTTAAACACGCACGTTCAAAACCCTTAAAACTTCCTTTTCTCCATGCATTTGGGTGGGAAATATGTACACCGAAGAGGATCTTTTGAGAGAGATTAGGGAACTAATGGAGGACGACGAACTCTACCAGATGTACGAGAGGGCCTTCAGGGAACACATCTACTACTTCGAGACGACCAACTACATAGTGCTGAATATCTACCAGTTCAACGACCACGGACCGATCCACGTTCTCCTCACAACGAGACGGGCCCTGGAGCTACTGAAAATTATCAAAAAGTTTGGAATTGAGACCACAGCGGAGAAGCTCGGCAAGCCTTTCCGCTGGAGCAAGTTCATCGTTGCTTTTGGAGCGCTCTTCCACGACGTCGGCAACATGATACACAGAATAAACCACTACGAGTTCAGTGCCCTGCTTACGGAGCCAATAATAGACAAGCTCGCCAGGGAGTTTGAAACGGATGATTGGCTTCTCCTCAAAGCGCTCACGCTGAACGCCATCTACACGCACGATGAGCACGTGCCGTGCACAACCATTGAGGGGAGCCTCGTCACCATAGCGGACGGCTGCGATATGGAAGCCGGAAGGAGCAGGCTCGTCCACAAGAAGGACCGCGTTGACATACACGCCGTCTCAGCCCTGGCAATAGAGAAGGTCGAGATAAGGGAAGGAAACGAGGAGCAACCGATACTCATTGAGATATGGATGAAGCACCTCGCAGGAGTCTTCCAGGTAGACGAAATTCTCACCAAGAAGGTCAAGAGCTCAGTACTGAGCGGAAAGGTCAGGATAAGAATTCATGTCGGCGAGGAGATAATGGAGAAGGTTATTTAACCTTCCCTCCCAACTTTCTCCATGCTTCGAGATGCTTACGTTGATCTCAAGTACCTGCTCAACAGGGGCTACCGGAAAAGCTATGCATTAGAATTCGTTGCCAACCACTACAGGCTTACGAAAAAAGAGCGGCATCTTCTGGCCAGATGCGTCTTTTCTGATAGATGGATCAGGGAAGTTAAGGGAAAGCTCCTAAAACCCGAAGAACTTGCCGGGAAGGTTCTGGCGATAGACGGTTTCAACGTCATCATAACCCTCGAATCTCTCCTCGATGGGAAAGCAATACTCTGCGAGGACGGCTTGATAAGGGACCTAAAGTACCAGGGGAAGTACAGAATCAACGAGAGGACCGGTGATTTGCTTACTGAAATCGCGATGGCCCTGAAGGAGCTGGGGATTAAAAAGGCAGTCTTCTTTTACGGGAAGAACATGCCGAGGAGCGGGGAAGTCAAAGCCCTAACGGAGACCAGACTGGAAGCCCTTGGGGTTTCGGGGGAGGTGAAGCTCGTTAAGAGCCCAGACTTCGAGCTTAAGGCCCAGCAAATGGTCGCCACGGCCGACGTTGGAATAATATCCAAAGTTCCCCACGTGTTCGACCTTGTAGCGTACACTGGCGAAAGGCTTAGACGCGAGGCAGTACCTTTTATCGAACTTATCGAGGAGAAGGCAGAACTGATGTAGACGACGTTTCTTGAATAGCTTCAGGTTCACTTGAAGTCTTAGAAAATCTTTAATATGACAAACGACAAGAAAATATATAACACATCTCTACAACCCACTTTCTTTTTTTCGCGGGTTTGGAGGGATTTGGATGAAACGTATCGTAACGACTCTGCTGGTGTTGTTACTGTTTGGGATGGTCGTGGCAAGCGGCTGTCTTGGTGGGGGTGAGCAAACCCCTACAAGCACGAGTCAGATCCCCACTTCCGAGATGTCTCCTTCTCAAACCTCCCCACCGGCATCCAGTCCAGCCCAGAGTCCCACCCAAACATCATCTGAAACTCAGAGTCCGGCTCAGACTGAGACGACGAGTTCAACCGAAACCACTCCGACGGAAACCCAGACCCCCACGGAGGAAGCCTACTGGCAACACCCGTGGGAGTACGCCCCCCTCAACCTCGGCGGCGAGACATACTGGATAACCTACTACAAGTACCGCTATAAGATTCAGCCGAATCAGAGCGCCCCTGTTTACGAGTACATCATCGAGAAGGGCGTTGAAAAGGCGACTGTCAACGTGTGCGGCATGGATTTGATGGGGAACAAAAAGGATCTCGGCGAAGAGGATGTTTACGCGTACACAACCATCGTAACGCCCATAAAGGGCGCGTTTCTGGACGATACCCTTACGGTAACTGTCTGGTACCTCTCCAACGAGAGTGACGCCTTCATGTATCCCTGGGACGTCATGTGGTTCACGTACCTCTCCCCAACGGGAAGCGGGGACAACATTTTCGTCGGAATGCAGTTCGAGTACAATGGCAGAACCTTCAGGATGATGAACCCGACGCCCTTCCAGAGCGGGCTCTTCCCATGCTTTGATGGAGACATGGACCTTCCAGGAGAGATTAGCGAGGACCTGGGCTATCTCTACATGGGATGGGTGAGCCTCATCCATCTCGGGTTCTGGTACGAGTGGAGCGACGTCAATGTCCTCATACCACAGTCCGGAATGTGGACGGACGGAATGGGCCACACCTGGAGCTGGAGCACGAACCCGGACGGAACAGCTAGCTACGCAGGCTTCACATTCAAGCTGATCGACTTCCAGTGGAAGTACGAGGGAACCGGGGAGGGGGTTATCCTCCAGGGAGAAGGGAAGTTCTCACCGGATCTGCCATTAGTCATTGAAAGCGACGGCTATTACTCGTATAAAGATGCTCAGACAGGAAAGACTACCGTAGTATATTCATACCTTAAGCTGGAAGACCTGGGACTCGAGAAGGGCGGTTGATAGAGCATTTACTTTTTCTTACCCCTTCTCCAAGGCCTGTTCGCATAGACGACGTATAGACGATTAATTCAGGCAAACTTTAAATCTTTCAAAACCTATTTTCTTCCATGTTTGGAGAGCACGAGCTCAGAACGAAGTTCATCAAAATCCTCGACAAGAAGATACACCTCCTCGAAAGGCCCGATGACAGCGTGCTTTACACGCGGGATGATGTTCGGGTTCTCATAAAGAAGGGCGATGGTGCCTTCAGAGTACTCCCGGCCCCGGCTGAGGGCTACGGCGTCAAGTTCCTCATGATAAGGTTCTCACCAAGGATAGCCGTTCCCCCCAGGGAAAGACTGACCGGATACCTCTCCGCCCCCGTGGACATTGAAGTCAAGAGCGGAAACGTCACGATAGACCGCTTCGTTGTAGGAAGGGAGAAGTACGCCCTCTATGGCGAGAATAACATCGGAGTGATAGCGCGCTATCACGTGAGCGAGTTTCACGATAAGATTCCCGACGAGCTGGGAATCATGAAGCTCGTGATAAACAACCCTACTGACGAATGGAAGCTGGTGGAAAGGATAACCGTCCCGATAAGGAACAGTGTTATGTTCTACTCCAGCGAAAAGGCCTATTATCCCCTCGTGATACTGACAACGAAAGAGCCCTACGAGGTCAACAACACCGGCAACCCGCCCGATGGGACGCTCAAGGCTACCCATAAAGCAGAACCTCTGCCGAACTTCAGGATGAGGTGGTGACGATGGCTAACGTGACAGGCAACACGACCACAACTTCACCGGGAGGCGTGGAAAGTCTGGTACCTATTGAGATAAGTCTCTGGACGGGCATTGAGGCGGTTCTCATCATAATAGGCATGATAATCCTCGGGAGAATTCTGAGAAAGCTCATAATTCGAAAGTCAAAGGAAACCACTCTCACCTGGATAATCAACGAGGACACCGCTGATATAGTGTTCCGCATGTTCGTGCTCGGAGGCATGATATGGGCGCTCTACGTGATAGGCGTGATGAACTACCAGATAGGACCCACCAGCGTTGGAAACGTCGCCTTCGCGGTCGGCTTCTTCTACTTTGCATACCTCATCGCCAAAAAATCCAAGGACTACCTCATAATGAGCGCGGGCAAGAAACCTTCCCCCGACGTTCAGATAAAGGCGAAGATATTCTACTACACTTTCATCACCATAGCTTTCTTTCTGGCTCTCAGCTTTGCCAGAATAAGTGCTGAGCTGAGCGCCCTCCTGGCAGCGGCAGGAATAACTGGTATCATCCTCGGTTTCTCGGCACAAACCGTCGTTGCAAACTTCATCTCAGGAGTCTTCATGTACTTCGACAAGCCCCTCAACATCGGCGACCAGGTGAAAATAGGTGAACTCGAGGGTATTGTTGAGGACATAAGGATACTTTCAACGAGAATCCGCGCCTGGGACGGAACGCTCATCAGGATTCCGAACGAGAAGCTCTTCAACAGCAATATCGTCAACCTCCAGAGGTATCCTGCGAGACGGGTAGAGGTTGAGATTGGCATAGCCTACAGTACCGATGTTGAGAAGGCTATCGAGATTATAAAAGAGACCCTCGACGAGATGCCCCTCGTTTTAGCCGAGCCGGAGCCGGTCGTGTTCGTAAAGGAACTTGGGGACAGCGCAGTGGTGCTTTCAATCAGGGGCTGGGCGCCGAGTGAGAAGTGGTTCGACGTCAGGACTGAGGTCATATCCAGAATCAAGAAGGCTCTGGACGAGGCGGGAATAGAGATACCGTTCCCGCAGAGGGTGAACTGGTTCGCCAACGAGCTAAGGGTAAAGGTAGATAAGGAGTCCTAATCCCCTTTCTTTTCTATCAGGGCATAGAAGAAGCCTATCGTTTTATGTCTGTGAGGCCACGCCCTCATCGTTCCGGGCAGAAATCCCTCATCGTAGGGACCGTTTAGTGGTATCAGTTCAGCATTCTTATGCCTCTTCAGGAACCACTCCACAACGCCCTCGTTTTCTTCTGGCAGCATCGAGCAGGTTGAATAAAGCAGCCTCCCCCCAGGCTTCAAAAGCTTCCAGGCACTCTCAATGAGCTCCTTCTGGAGCTGAACGACCTTTGAAATATTTTTCTCACGCAGACGCCATCTAAGCTCTGGATTTTTGGCTATCGTCCCGTCGCTCGTGCACGGTGCATCAAGAAGGACTCTGTCGGCTATTCTCTCACCGAGAATTCCCGGTGCTTTTCTGCCGTCGGCCTTTATGGTCTCGGCTATCTCAACCCCAGTCCTCCTGAGAACTTCCTTCATGCGCTTTATCCTCGCCGAGTCAATGTCAAAAGCGTAGATTTTGCCTCTGTTGTTCATCAGCTCTGCCATGTGGGCAGTCTTTCCGCCAGGAGCGGCGGCCAGATCAACGACGGTCTCGCCAGGTTCCGGGGCCAGAACAAGTGAGGCAATCGCTGCCGCTTCCTCCTGGGGAATTGTCCAGCCCTTGTTGAAGAGCCACTCAGGGTTGAAGGAGTCGAGGATTCTCAAAACTGTTCCAACGCGCTCACTCCTCTCAAAGCGGACATTTTTGCTTTTTAGATAATCCTCGACCTCTTCAACGCTCGTTTTCAGCAGGTTAACCCTCATGCTCGTCGGCAGGGTCTCGTTGAGGGCCTTGAGAAGCTCCTCCGCCTCGTCTCCAATGAGTTCTTTCATTCTTTTTATGAACCACTCGGGGAAGAGGTAGTCCCACTTCAGGCGCTTCTCTTCGGTGTCGAGCTTTGGAACGTACTCAAGAATCCTCGGAAGAAGGTCGTAGTAGTAATAGCCCACAAAGGGGTGCGTTTTCTTCGATAGAAACTGGGCGAGCCCCTTGAGATGTTGCCTCGTCCTCTCGTTTGGATCCCTAAAGACCGACACCTCAATGGCAACCCTCAGCGTAGCCCTCAGCCACGGGTCGAGGATGAACGGGGAAACGCCAACAAGCTCTTCTATTATCTCATCTATCAAACCGAGTCTGCGCTGAATGGAGTAAAATATACCCGTTAGCTTGGAATTTTCCCAGCCTTCGATTTTATACTTGGCGAAGGCCTTTCTCTTAGCCTGCTGGCTCGGCTTAAGCTCCTCACCAAGCTTAACAGCTTCAATGATGGCATAGAGCTGCCTGTCGCTCAGCTTAAGCTTCCCCACTTCAACCCCTCATTGGGTGTTCCCGGTTGGGGTTTTAAAGTCTGCGAACAGCTGGGGTTGGACAGAAACAATGGAATCAATGAGATTGGAAACCCTTTTGGCCTTCAATCGTATCACGGGTGCCCCTTCCCGGTAAACCAAACCATTCACAACCCGGGAAATCTCCAAGAGTTCTGTCTTTACGTCTTCTGGAAGAGGAAAACTCAGAGCTTTTTCAAGTACATCTAGAGTCAGTTCAACGATAAACTCGTTGTCGTTCTGGAGGAGAGGAGGAATTTCATCGAGTATGCGTGTCAAAGAGCCGCTATCAGCGGACGAATTCAGCACGTTAAGGAACAGATAAAACCCTGTCACCTTTGTGTATGGATTGGGGGAAGCCACAAGTTCGTTTATGTAGGCCCTCACCAATTTCGAATCTTCCAGAGGCCGCAGCTTTGAAAGAACATCAATGGCTTCTATCTTCATCACATCGTCCGAGCTTCCTAACAAGCTAACCAGAGCTTTCGCCGCCTTCAGAAACGCTTTTGATTCCAGGGGGATGCCCTCAACCAGATATCCCAGGGCACGAAGGGCCTTGATAGTGACCTTTTCGTTCTTCAGGGATAGTGCATCGGTAAACACATCCAAGTGCCCCTCCAGAACCATCATCCTAAGATCACTGTCGGCCCTTTTGAGAATCTCACCTAAAGCTACGAAAGCTCTAAGGCGTGTGGTTTCATCATCTTCTCCTGCAAGCTCCAGAATCAGAAAAAGTGCCCGCTTATCCTCTAAGGCTAGACTAACTGCGTCCAATATCTGCCACGAAAGCACTAACTCCCTAAGCTCAGTCTTTGATATGGGGTTATTCGCGGGCATTATATTATAGAGTTTGAATCTGTACATATATTGATTTCGCTTTCCGAATTCCAAAGTAACTTCAAGGTTCATTTAACTGATCCGTAAGATAATACAAACAGAAGTTACGACCTATCCTGGACTACGGCATCTCATCAAATCTCTGTCCCGGCACGCTGAATGATCCCATACCACTGCTCGTCCCGAGCAGTAGCGAAGAGTCCCCCACGACCAAGGAAAGCATCATAGCCTCGTCAACAAATCCTGCACTAAGGAACTTCCTAACGGCGTTCCGTGCCTCAATGGGCCTAGAGCGGTAGTAATTGTAGAGTGCACCTTCCAAGAGCCCTATGACTTCTCTGGCTTTTGCGCGCAGGACTAAAGTATCCGCACTCTTTGTGAACTCCTTGAGGGCAGGAAGAATATTCTCGATGATCCTTTCCATAGGAAGAGCAATGGGAAGATTTAGCATATCAGCCGCAGAATCAAGACCGACCTCCACGAGAAGAGGGTCCTTGCTCCTCAGGAGTTCAGCGATTCCGCTAACGATGGAACCCCAGTTCTCCTCTGAGGGCCCTCCTAAGGCCAGGAGCAACCGAATACCCAGAGCCTTTTCACGAAGATTGGGTGAAGTGAGAAGAGGATCAATCCTAGACAGCACTCCATCAATGGAATATGTCGTGGAAATATTTCCCGTGAGCTCCACCGCCTCAAGCCATGCAAGACCGTCGTTATCAGAAACTAGCGAAGCAAGCGCATCCACTAGCTTAGCCAGCTGATTTTTCGTTAGGGGATTTCCTTCAAGCAGACGTTTTAAAACCCTAAGAGCTCTCACTTTCAGCCGCTCATCCCCTTCCCGGAGGGTTCCGACTATTGCATCGAAGCCATTCCCCAGTATTAAGGACTTTGTCTTTTTGTCGGCCCCTTTGAGAACCTCTCCCAGAGCAGAAAGAGCTCGTATCTTTGTGATCCTGTCTTCCTCGCTGATGAGTTCAATGAGAGCCAAGAGAACCTCTTCACTATCTCGGGATAGCTTTACTGCATCCCTCATCTGCCAAGAAAGTATTAACTCTCTAATTTTATCAACGGAAACCCCAGTCATTACAGCCACCATTACCGATTATAGCAACTGCCATTAGTTGGAGGTTATCCAATATATTTTTTTCGCTCACCAGTGTTTCAGGTTCTTTCAAACCTGTAAATATCTACCAAAATCCTCTCCAGTTTCTTCCTATGGAAGAAGAATTGGGCAGGAATCTCAAAGGGAAGGGTTATTCTATGAGTTATTGAAAAACCAGCATCTCTAACGAACGCTTCGATGAACCTCCTCACTTCGGGCTTCGCGAGGTGAATGGAATAAACGACGTCACTTATCCCAAAGGCCTTCATAAGAAAGGGTCTGTCGGCATGCTTCACCTGACTGCCAAAGGGAGGGTTCATTATCACGGTATCAACCCGAGCAGAGAAATCCAAGACGTCAGAGTTCACAAACTCAACGCAGTCCTCGAGACCGAGAGATTCAACGTTTTTCCTGGCGAGCCCTAAAGCCTCTTCATCTATTTCAACGGCATAGACCCTTTCAGCCCCCATCAGGCACGCACCAACACTCAGAACTCCAGTCCCGGCACCTAAATCCGCTATAACCTTTCCCCCAATGTCTCCGACAGAGTGGGCCAGCCAAAGCAGTTCCGCCGCGACGTCGCCAGGTGTCCTGTACTGCTCAAGTTCGGGCTTCGGCTCGGGGAAACCCTTCAGCTTTGAAAGTATCATCGCAAGGTGCTTCTTTTTCACCCTCTCACCCCGTGGAGGGCTATGCCGAACGGCTCGTCCTTCTCGCGCTTCCCGCCAAGGATTTCATCGAATTCGTAGTCCTCGCGAAGGCCCAAGAGAATCTCAACCTCAGGGGGCGTTAGAACTGGCTTTCTCCAGTTTTCAGCGTCGTCTATGGGCACCCTGGGGCAGGCAACAACCACATAGGCATCGAAGTCAAAGCCCTCCAGCGCAGAGTAGCTTATGTGGTTCATAGCTATTAGCCTGGCGTATTTGCCATGCCTACGCAGGAGTTCCACAATCTTTTTGGCTTCAGCCAAGCGAAGCTGGCCTTTCTTGGTGCTTACAACGACACCGAACTTTTTGGCATCATAGGCTTTCGCTATCTGGGCCCACCTCTTCCGAATAATCCGCTCAGCCTCTTTCTCCATCCATATCGCGTCGCCGCTGTAGGGGTTTACTGCCAGAGTGGGCTTCTTCGTCGCTAAGGCAACTCCTATCGGATGGAAATACCCTGCCCCAATGAAAAGCACTCCATCGGCGTCAACTTTGGCGGCGGTGAATGTGCAGCCGAGAACCTGGCCGCACCAGCTTACCCTTCCGTCGCCCGCACCTATAAGGACTTCAAAGCCGGCATTTTCAAGGAACTCCTTGGCCCTTTCCAGCTGGTGTATATGCTGGGCGGTTGTAACGAGCGCTATCTTCCTCCCGAGCTTTTTAATTTCGTCCAGATTCTTCTCCAGCGCAGGAAGAACGTCAACTTTGGCAAAGGCTGGAACAAAGATGGTGGGAACCTCAAGGTTAAGCTTCATGTAGCTGTGGCCGAGGTGAATCAGGGCATCACAACCAAGGGCTTTCGCTTCTCTGTCAGCCGGGTCACAGGCTCCGTAGTTGATGTCGCCGCTTATTATCGCCTCTATCCCGTTTTCCTCAAGGAAATCAGCGAGATTCTGAGCCTCTCTTTTCAGTCCCTCGGGAGTTTGGATGAGGACGCGTGTAGCCCGAATATTATGAAGCACCGACAAAACGCTCGAAACAGGTATATCATGAACACTCTTCATGGCAGGAAATTTGGACCGTCTTATTAAAACTGTTGCGTTGAGACAAGAGAACACCACAAGCCCATTTGAGGCAGACGTTATTGGCGAAAGTAAATAGACAGCGCATTATAGTTTCTCCAACATAAAGGAATAATATAACTTAACGCGTATGTTATTCAAAATATTGGAAAAAACTTATAAAAGATTGCCAAAATACTTTGGTGACTATCAATGGACGGGGGTGCTCAAATGAAGACATTAAAATACCTTATCGTGAGTATCATGCTGGTGGTAGTACTTGCCACCCCGGTAACTGCAACAAGCAGCACCGAAGAAGACAGCTACTACCACCCATATCCAACAGGCCTCATTGCAGGGGACATAGTTATAGGCCACAACCCAACAACCGACTTAGTAATCCCCGGATACTGGACCCACACAGGAATGATAGCATACTACGACACTTCAATTGGGGAATGGATAGTCATTGAGGCTACCTTCGATGGTGTCATTCTCACTCCCCTAAGCGAGTTCCTCAGCAGGTACGATACGGTTGCCGTCCTTAGAGTCAACACCAACGATTATGTAAGACTGAACGCCGTGTACTTTGCATATTATCAGCTCGGCAAGCCTTATGACTACGCTTGGTACACCAAGCAGGTCTATGGCGATAGCTACTACTGCTCCGAGCTCGTTTGGGCATCCTACATAGCCGCCGGTGGACCAGACATTGATGCCAATCCAGGCTGGAGCTGGACCTACGCGTATGGCGTTGCACCCCAAGAGGTCTACGATGATTCGGATACCTATGTGATCTACTATCACTCGGTCAGCTGAGTTCTTTTCTATTTTAACAACACTTCACGGGTTAATCCCAACTCTGTAAATAACTCAAAATTTAGGGAGCAGTAGTTTCTACAATAAAAAAACTTTTTATATTTCCACCCCCCCAACATACCTCGAAGTCCGAGGTATTGGAGGTGAACGTTATGGAGGACATCATTGTGGTTACAACTGAGAGCGTGCCCGGGTACCGGATAGTGGAAGTCAAGGGAATAGCCCGCGGTGGCATCGTGAAGGCCACTCACCTGGGAAAGGACATAATGGCCGTTTTCAGGAACATAAAAGGTGGTGAAGTGAAAGAGTATACTCAGATGATGGCCGAGGCCCGGGAGGAGGCTCTGAAAAGGATGATACTCCACGCCAAGGAGCTCGGAGCAAACGCCGTTGTAAACGTCCGCTTCGCGACTGCGAACGTCGGTTCTAGCGTTGCTGAGGTTTACGCCTACGGTACTGCGGTGGTCGTGGAAAAGGAGTGATGGCTATGTACCTCCTCCCGTTCCCGATACTGGGAGGTTTGCTCGCTTGGGCCACGATATACTTTCTGGGCTTCAAAAGGACGAAGTGGTCAGAGTTTGTATTCGGGCTGGCAATATTCTTCATTGCGATAATCGTTCAGAACCCAATCCAGCAGTTGCCTCTACTGGCGCTGGGAATACGTTCGAACGCTGACGTGGTAGCCAAGGGAGCAGCCTTTACCATAGCGGCCTCGCTGTGGCTGGGCTTTGTTGCCGGCCTCGTCCAGGAGGGCACCAAATATCTTCTAGTTAAAGGGAAGAACCTAAGGACTGCTCTCTTCGTGGGACTTGGATTCGGCGTTACCGAAGCTTTCTTTGTGGGAATAATCGCCGCCGTTGCCGCGATAGCGAGCGAGACCCCACTGGACGTTCCAGTCAGCACGGCCCTCCTCTCGCTGGTCGAGCGCTACTTTGCCGTGCTCTTCCATGTGGGAACAACGGTCTTCCTCGCCTACGCATACAGAGAAGGCTTCGGAAAGAAGGGACTGATCGCAATCGTCGGTCTGCATACGATTGTTGATTCAATGGCAGCCTACTACCAGCTGACAGGGAGCGAGACATTTATGTACGCCACTGAGGCAATCTTTGCCGTAATAGCGCTCGCGCTCATGTACTACATAATCCCCAGGGTGAAGGTCGAGAAGCCTGAGGAAGAAAAAGTAATATGGTGAAGTGATTGCTTGGTAACAAAAAGGAGAGGGCACTCAAAAAGCTTCTCAAGGACCTACGCTCCGGTCTTTACTCCTATTTAGTCCTTTCTCTCTTAGAAAAGAGAGGAGAGATGCACGGATATGTGATAAGGAAGGAGCTTGAGAAGCTGAGCAGTGGAAGGCTTGTTCCGAGCGAGGGAACTCTCTACGACCTCCTCAAGAGCCTGAAGAAGTACGGGCTCGTTGAGGACTTCTGGGCCGAGGTCGGCGGAAGGCCGAGGAAGTATTACAGACTTACGGATCTTGGAAGGGAAGTTCTAACCGAGCTGAGGGGTGAAATAAAGGAGATACGTGCAATTCTTGAGCGTGTGGAGGGATTTGAATGGAGTGGGTAGAACTATACATCGTTATGACGCTCTTCGTTGCTGGTCTCTTGACCCTCGCCTTCAGAAACAAAAGGCAGTACTTCATAGGCTTCAGGATAGGCTACACCTATCAGTCCGACGAGGCATGGAGGAAGGCAAATACCTTCGCTGGAATATTCATGATGGCATTATCGCTCTTCCTCCTCGTCCTGGCCATCGCGGACGTTTCCCTCAACGTATTCGTCCTTGTCATGATAGCCGGCATCCTCCTGCTCCTTTTTCTTGGCACTTTAATTGCAAAGAAAGCCTACGAGATTGAGGATCTCTCTGATAATGCCCCGGAAAGACCAACTGAGCCCATAAATGTCAACGTCAGACCCTACATAATCGTTCAGCTCTCAGCAGTGGTTTTCTATCTCGTACTAACGATTCTCCTCTGGGACAAGTTGCCGGAAAAGGTAGCCATCCACTTCAACGCGAGCGGAGAACCGGACAACTTCGCATCTAAAGACGTGGGAGCAATTATCCTCCCCCTGATTGCCCAAGTCCTCCCAATCACGATGACCCTTCTCCTCAGGGAGCCGGGTTTTGCACCACAGCTTAAGTTCAGCGAGAAAGGCTGGAGGGCCTTCGCCGAGTTCATGACGGTCTTCAGCATCCTGCTCATTGTGGTCCTCACCGCGACACTCCTATACAACGCGGGTCTCCTGGCTGGGGAATGGATAAGCTACTCCGCCTGGCTCATTTTGGCTGTCACGGGCATTATGATATACAGGTTCCTGAGGGCGAGGGGCTATGTGGGCTGAGCTCCTCAGGGTTCTCTACGCGCTCTTCATGGGCGCTTTCCTCATAATTATGGGGGCATTAACCTTCACGGCCAAAGACGAGCCCGGAATCGGCTTTCGCATCGGCTACACCTACCTCTCCGAGCGGGCGAGGAGAAAGGCCAACCGCGTTTCAGGCGGACTGATCATCGCAACAGGCACCCTGCTGATTATCGCGGGCTTCTTCCTGCCGATGTTCTATCTGTGGGGGCTCCTGCTCGTCGGGCTGCTCTCCTCGGTTGCAATCGCTTACCTCGTGGCAAAGAGGGAGTACGAGCTTGAGGAGCTTTCGGTAGAGGCTCCTGAGGGAAAGGGAAGGGAGATAAAGCCGCCGGACGTTAGAAGGCATCTCGCCTTTCAGGCCATCTGCCTCTTGGGTGTCCTTGCCCTCTCGCCGAGGCTGCCGGAGGGAAGCGTTGCCTTCTTCTCCATTCTCATCGCGGTCTTCATGGCTCTCACTGCCTTCGCCTCCCGTCCCCTCGTCTTCCAGCTAGCTCCCAGCTTTAAGGGGAAGATGGCGAGAGGTTTTGCCTTTTCGATGAGCGTCGCTTCGCTGATGCTCCTCATCCTAGCCCTCGGAGCTGCCTTCAACGTCGGAGTCCTTGGCGGCCTGCTCCTGACCTTTCTCTGCTTAACGATTCTTGCCTACGGGGTCTTCAAGGCTCTCGTTAGCGCCTACGAGGAGGGCTACTATTAGCCCTCCAGCGCCCTAACAAGCTCCTCTTTTTCCGGTCTCCTAATGAGGCCTATATCGACGGCGTGCTCGAGTATATAGTCCGGGAACTCCCCGTTGAAGAAGGCCCTTATCCCTTTTCCCGGAAGGTAGAAGGCATAGACCCTCACCGAAGAGCTTCCGCACCTTCCCCTTGCAACCATGAACCCCTTCTCCGCGTTAACTCTAACCACATCCCAGGAGAAGATTTCAGCCAAACCAAAAAAGGCCTCAAAAAGTTTCATCCTGGCGTCCCGCAAAGCTTTGTTGACGGCCTGTCTCGAAATCCCAAGAGTCTCAGCTATTTCAACTTCTCTCATTCCTCTTGCCTTCATGAGCCAGATCCTTTCCATACCCTCAGGAAGCCGAAGCATTGAAGACCCCCGCCAGCTGCTTGAGGAACTTTTCAACGTCCCCGGAACTCCCGGCAAACAGCATATAGACATCATCTTCAGTTATTAATATAACACCCTTTTGCTGCAATACACCGTCATAGGCCATTCCTGCCATCACCATGCCAGCCATCAGAATGTAAAGGCCTATGCTTGGTTCAACTGTCCGATAAAGGTAAGCCGCCACTGGGATCGTAAGGAGAAGAATGCTCATAGTAAGTTCCTTCCTGGCGCTGTATGGGAAAAGATACATTAGAAGGGGCAGGATGCCCCAGTATATCCACATCGCCCACATGTAGGGACCGTATGGTGCGTCCGTGACAATGCCCAGAATTCCAATGAAGACCCATAGGATGGAGAGAATGATCATTTCTTTGAAGTATTTGAGGAGTCTCACCATCCCAACTGAAGATGGATCCAGCACTTCGACTATCGCATCCAGAGGGATATGCTTCCTCAGGATAACAAGGGGCCATCCCCACTCGAGCACAAGTTCTCTTTCCTCAATGCGAACAGGTCGTCCCATGAAGATCGCAAGGGAACTCCAGAACAATGTTGCCGAAGCCAACATGAACTCTCTCCTACCTGTCAGAATGTACAAGACCATGAAAACTCCAATGGCTGTTCCAATCCACCATGCTCTCCTGTGCCAACTTGGACGAAGGGTCATGAAATCTCCCCCCGGATGGTGCTGAGGGACGCACTGCCGTCATCCGTTGCTATCAGGTACATCCCCTTCTCAGTCTTCAAGAGCACGTAGTCCTTCGAATAGAACTCTCGAAGCATGAAAATAACAACAGCAGTCCAGAAGGGTCCCCAAAAGAGATAAGCAGCATCATGAAACATCATTGGGAGAATCAAAGCCAGTCCAGCACAGATAAACCCCACAGAGTAGGTTATCCACCTGCTCCTGAACGGAAGCATCAACAGAAGAAAGTATGGAGTCAAAAAGATCATTGCCAAGACGTCTCCATAAACTTCCCATCCAATCCCCTCGCCCTTCATGAGAACCATATCAAAAATGGCACAAACTAACAGGATTAGCACTATGAAAGCCTCACCCTTGAAATAACGCATAATCACCCCTCTTTCAAGCCTGTTCAGAAGGGTCAGCTCCCTGATGTCCTCGAGCCCTATTCTCACAGCCAGTTTTCCAAATCCGTAGTGGAGAAGAAGTTCATTATTCCGAACCTCAACTGAAGTACCGCTGGAGAGCAGAAACAGTATAATAGGTATTATCCCAGGGTTGTAACCAATTAACCCCTCCAGATAGCCCGCTAAGATAAGCATCAAAACCCCCATAGCCGAGAACAAAAAGGGCAACCCGCTAAAAGGTATCATTCTCGCTCCTTTAACCTCCATCCCTCACCACCCAAGGCAGCCAGCAGAGCCTTTATATCGTTTCGGGAGGTGTAGGTTATCGTGTAAACTCCTTCTCTAGTCACAATGAAAATCATATTCGTGAATATGGGACCATCCTCCCAGAACAGACCTGCAAGCAGCATTCCCGAAACAACTATTGGAGCAACAACCTCAACCTTAACAAAATACCCGACGAGTGCAACGAGCAGTGTAAGTGAAAGAATCAGGGCCGCTCCCTTCCTTCTTTCGGCTTCGGAGTAGGTGTACGATACGAGCTGTATTCCACCAAAGAGGATCCATCCCAGGCCAACCCATCTAAAATCCGTGACAAAAAATGCCAAAAAACCAAAGAGCACCATAACAGCCGGAAGCAGAAGAACCTCCGGCATATAGCGGGCAAAGACAAGATACCTGTTCGATGGGGCATCCACAACCTCGATGATATCACCGGGCTCAATTACCTTTCTACGTTTCAGGAAGAATCCCCACTCTAAGATAATCCTACCGTTCTCCATCCGGACTTTCCTTCCGTAGAACATGAATATACCAATAGCCAGAAGCAGGAACGAGAACACCAACATAGTGTCGTTTTGAAACACTGCACCCATAGTGAACGCCGCGAATGCCAGGGTTGTGATGGTCAAATATCCTCTGTGAATCCCTGACCTCATGCGCTACCACCGGGTATTTTTGTCAACCTATGTAAGTTTACAAGATATTTAAGTCTTTCGATTGATTTAAATAACTTCATGTATTATTGGCTGTGGTGATACCATGTCACTGGAGGAGCTCTACCGCTACCTTCGTTGGAGAATGGATCCTGATGATGAACGGGCAGTTGGGAGGTTCTGGAGGATAGTGAAGGTCTTCGAGTTCATGGAAGGGCTCCTGCCAGAAGAGCCCAGAGTGCTCGACCTCTGCGCCGGCACGGGGATTGCCGGGGTCGCTGCTGCCAGAGCTACTAATGCCCCGCTGCTGACGGTTCTGGACGCAAGGAAGGAGGACCTTGAGAAGGCCAGGAAGTGGCTCGAGATAGCTGAGATAAGTCCTGAGCTCAGACTCGTCACCGGGGATGTGAGGGAAGTTTCAAAGCTCGTAGGGGAGCACGATCTGGCCCTACTCTGGGGACTCACAATGCCGCACTTCGACCCCTTCGATGCGGTAAGAATATTCGCAAACGTGGCCCTGAGCCTGAGCGAAGACGGAGTTTTCGTTATGGAGGAAACTGACAGGGTCTATGGAATCCTCTACCAGATAGGCTACAAGGACTTCCTCGTCGAATCCAAAACGGAAGACTACACCCTAATTTCGGTTCATGAGGGCTATAACCTCAAGAGGGGCACCTTCAGGAGGACGTACTACAAGCTGCCGGGCTTCGAGAAGATCACCGAAGAGGAGCATAGGCTCTGGGATCTCGCTTCCCAGTTGGCCATCGGAAGCGTTTTCTTTAGGGAATGGAAACTCATCACAAGAAACGAACACGGGATCAACGGTGTTTCCCACCTGCTCTACTTCAGAAGGCCGAGGAAGAACACCGCTAGGGAGGTACTCGCTGATTTTTGATCCTCTATTTTTCCATTCAGCGCTCAGCTTTGAACTTTATCTCAACTATCTGGCTCGTGTTCCCGTTCTTCACTACGAGGTAGCAGTTCTCACCCGGCGCATCAAAATCGAGTTTGGCCTCTGTCACGTTCTCCCAACTGCGGACAACCTCACTCTTTTCAAGGCTCTCAAAGTATCCAGAGTTCGATACAACGACGTAGGCCGAGAACGGGTTCTCCGCCCTTATGTAGCCCGTGACGTGAGTGTCAGCTGGGATGAACTCGGCTTGTATCTTATCAGAACAAAGATAGCTCTTCTGGTAGACATAGTTGGCCGTGAAGAGTTCCGCCTGCACTGCGAAGCCAATCACCAAGGCGACCATGAGTGCAAGCCCTATGAAGATTGAGCTTCTCATTTTAAGCACCAGTTATTATTTGTGACCTTATTTCTTAAAACCCTTTCGAAAAAAGCCTCCAAAACTGAAACGGAGGGCTGTGGAGAGGTTTTTATGTAATTTATCCAACGAAAATGGTTGGTCATTGTAGGTTATGAAAATCACAACCGTAATGTTTAAGGATTCTGCAACATCGCTGATGACCATCCAAGATATCGTTCCCAGAGAGTGAGACATTTACATAACATCCAAGAAAAGATAAAGAGAAATTATCACAGGAGGTAGAACTCAGGCCGCCTGTCCTTGAATATGTCGTTGAACTCATTGAGCCTCTTGTCCCCGGTGAGGTTCAGGTCAATCTCGACAACACCAATCTCTTCCTTATCCTCACTTCCCACTACCAAAACTTCGGCCTTCGGTGAGGCTATTGTGCTCTTGCCTATGAACCTAAGACCCCGCTCCTCGCCTATGCGATTAGCGGTTATAGTATAAACACGGTTCTCCAAGGCCCTGATTGGCATGGCCCTCGGTGCGTAGGGCATGACGAGGTTGCTCGGGTGGGCTATTATCTCCGCTCCCTTCAGAGCGAGCGTTCTTGCCGATTCTGGGAAGAACCAGTCAAAGCATATCATAACTCCGACCTTTGCGATGCCGATGTTGAAAACGTGGAAGCCGAGGTTTCCGGGCTCGAAGAAGAGCTTCTCGCGGTAGAAGAGGTGAACTTTGCGGTACTTCCCGATATAGCCCCAGCCTATCGGGCCAACTATTACTGCGGAATTGTAGAGTCTCCCCTTCTCATCTTTCTCCGCGGTTCCCGCGACGATGAAGACCTCAAGATCCTTGGCGAGCTCAACAAGAAACTCAGTGGTTTCTCCGTCCGGAATCTGGCCGGCGACGCTTCCCACCTCGTCCCTGCTCTCGAAGTTGTAGCCGGTGTCGAAGAGCTCGGGAAGAACCACCAGCTTTGCTCCTTCCTTGGCAGCATCCTTTATTAGCTTCTCAGCTTTGGAGTAGTTTTTCTCAGGCTCTAAAAGCTTCGGCTCCATCTGGACGTAGGCGACCCTCATACTACCACCGCGAGATTTTGTTCGGAGAAGTAGATAAGGTTAGCGGAGAAGTGCCTCGAACTTTAGAACAGCCGCATTCCAGTTACACCGGTCCATAGAACCAATACATGCAATTGCGATACGGTTGACAACGCACTCAGTCCAAATAACCCAAATACCCAACAAATAAAGCATAAAAGCTCCATACATCCAGGAAAAATTTAAAAGTAAGAACCCATCCTCTATCGGCTTTTCGGGCAGGTTGGAGCGTTGGTGCACCTTTTCGACCGTCCAAAGGGAGTTAACCTTTCCCCACGGAAAAGCTTAAAAAGGAGCCGCTGGAGCTAAGGGTGGAGTTAGAGCTCAGGGGTGATGCTCATGAAGAGGAGACCGAGGAAGTGGAAGAAGAAGGGAAGGATGAGGTGGAAGTGGATCAAGAAGAGGATCAGGCGCCTCAAGAGGCAGCGCAGGAAGGAGCGCGGACTCATCTGACGCCCTTCCATTCATTTTCTATTGCTTCCTTTTTGGTGGTGCTATGGACTCTTTTGAAGCCTTTGAAAGGCTCTCACTGGAAATTGAAACTTCACGTGGAAGAACTCTTCTCATGGCAGACCCACATATAGGATTCGAGCTTTCCCGCGGGCTGAGGATAAGGACGCATTTCGAGGAGAGACTGGCTCAGTTCATAGTCGAAAAGGACCCGGACCTGCTGGTTCTTCTGGGGGACGTTAAGGAGCCAATAGGGATGAGCTTCACCATGAAAAGACTCTTAATGGGCTTCTTTTCCGAGCTGAAGGAAATTCCGACGATTATAACCAAGGGCAACCATGACGGAAGGATAGAAGAGGTTGCCAGAAAGTTTCCGAACGTTGAGGTCAGAGAACACCTACTGGCCGACGAGATACTCCTCCTACACGGCCATACAAATCTGCCGGAGGTAGAGTTCAGCGAGGCATATCTCGGCCACATTCATCCCGCCTACACTTTCAAATCCGGAGGAGTAGCCAGGAAAACCAAGATTTTCCTCAGGGTTGGGAGGTTCCTCATTCTACCTTCGGTGAACCCGTTCATTGAGGGCTTTGACGTGAGGGAAGGTATAAAGATGGTGCCCTTTCTGAAAGACACCAAGGGTGGAAAAGCTTTTCTACCCGAAGGAATCTACGTGGGCGAGGTTCCCTTCAGATAGGCAAGCTTTATTAATGGGTATGAAGATAAGGTTTCATAGGTGGGACGAAAGTACATCAGGTGGGGTGAGATGAGCGACGTCTACGAGAAGCTCGAGGCACTGCTGCGCTCACTGGGACTCAAGAAGACGGAGCTTAGGATATACAGACTCCTTCTCGAGAAGAGAGAGCCCATGAGAATAACCGAAATCCAGAGAGAGCTGGGCATAAGCGAGCGCTCAGTCAGGGAGCACGTGCTGAGCCTTTATCGCAAGGGCATCCTCAGGAGGAGACTGATAGAACAGGGCTGGCTCGGCTACGTCTACACTGCCGTGACCCCAAGCGAGGTTCTCGAACACATTAAAGAGAACCTTGTAAAGAAGATAAACGAGCTGGAAAAAGAGCTGAAGAGCTCCACAGGCCAGAGGAACTAGAGGAGCTCCACGACTCCCGTTTTTTCGAGCACATCGACCAGCTTCTCGAGCTTTTCCCTATTCACCTCTCCGAACTCCTCTTCTAAAGCCTCAAAGGCCTCTTCCTTCGGCAGAAACTCGCCGAGCATCAGGAGTTCGTGGAGGTGGACGAGAATCTTCCTGTCCTTGGTCAGCTCTTTAAACTCCTCGTAGGCTTCCTTATCCGCTTCCCTAATCAGCTCACCGGATACTCTTCCCTTCTTGACCCACCTGAGCCACGGCCTCCTCTCGAACTCGTGGCCGCTCTCGATCCCGAGGAAGCGTGAATCTCTCGCAAGGCCAGTCATGACAAGCCTCTCTATCCTTTCCGTGTCTCTGTCTCTACCCAGCTCTCCGAGGTACTTCATGGCATAGCCCCTGGCGAAGCGCTGGAGCTCCTCCTTTTCTGCCTTTGCCAGTGCCAGGGCAGTCGCCAGAACAGCCTTACCAATCAGCTCGATGGTTGCCTTGCTCACCTTATCCACCGTATCCTCGCTGGAGTGGTAGAAGCGGTCGGGCCAGGTTATAGGCATAACCGAAGGAATCCCGAAGAAGTTGAAGACGTCGTGGTCGCTGCCCATCTCATAGGGGTATGACTTGAGCTTCAGCCTCGGCATCAGACTGCCAGAGAAGCTCTTTCCAGCTCCGTTGGACAGCTCGAGGAAGTATTCCAGAACACCGGAAACTATGGAAAATCTCGAAGCCGGCGTTGTGACGAGCATCACCGTCGAGCCAGCCCTGTCCTCGCTCCCGGCAACCATATCGAGGTTTATAACAGCATAGTACTTGTCGAGCTCGGCGTACTTCTCGATGAAGGCCTGGGTTCCGTAGTACTCGGGTATCCAAAGGAAGGCAAAGCCAAAGCGGAAGGAGTCGTTGTAGAGGCCGTTCAGAACCCTTGCGAGCTCTATGAGCATCGCACTTCCGCTGGCGTTGTCGTTGGCTCCAGGCTTCGGGTGACAGATGTGGGCGGTGAAGAGTATGAAAGGAGGCTTACCTATCTCGGCGTAGAGGATTGGGAGAACCTGACGCTCGTTTATCTGGGTCTCGACCTCTATTTTCGCTTTAACTGTTTCTCCCGAATTCAGTTTGTTTATGACCCTCTTGGCGAGGCTCTCTGGAACTGCAACGGCCGGAATCCTTGCCCATTCGAGTTCATCCTTCGTGAGGAAAAGGCCGATGTAGGGGATTGCATCCCCGGTTCCCTCGCGGTAAGCTATGAAAGCCCTAGCACCAGTCTTGTTGGCCTTTTTGTAGGCCTCACGCCATTCCTTTCCGACTAGAACTATCTTCCCCTCCGCTTTTTCCCAGTCCTCTTCCCGGACTATGTGAACCACTTCGCCCTCTGCATTTCCACTTGGGGAGTGAGCCATGACGACGAGTGGGCTTAGAGATGTTGTTAGGGTCTTTCCAAGGAGCTCGACCTTTCCATAGACTAAATCCCAGGCTATCGGCGACTTTAATGTTAGATACCAGCTCTTCCCATCGTAAAACTCCTCAAAGAGCTGGGCGTTAACTCCCCAGATCCTAAGCTCCTCCTTAATGAACCTCACTGCCTCGGGGAGCTCCTTCGAGCCCTGTATCCTGTGGAACTGGCTTATCTCGGCTATGTAGTGGAGAACGTTCGTCGAGTCAAAAACCTCAGTTTCCTTCAGAAAGCGTCTCATGTTAATCCCCCAACGAGAGAATAAATCTGGGTATATTTAAGGTTGTTCGGAAAAGAACAAAGAATCAGCCCCAAGTAACGTGCCTGTTCACAAGGAAGCGAACTATGAAAGAGACCACAATGCCGACCATGTTCGCCAGCAGGTAGTGCATCCCGAGGAGGACCAGACCAGCGTAAATTATCCACTGTACGACTGCTCCGGTCAGCGCTGCCAGGTGGAAGCTCAGGAGTCGGAGATGAAGCGGTCTCGTCTTAAGATCCCTAAACGTCCAGAGGTCGTTCCAGGTGAAGTTGTTGAGTATGGCCAGCTCCGTGGCTGGAATGTTGGCGAGTATCTTGTCCCAGCCGAGCTTAGAGACGAAGAACCACAGAAATCCCTGGTTCACGAGAACGCCCGAGAGCCCAACTATCGTAAACTTGAGCAGCCTGTCGAGCTCGCCCTCCCACTTCATGAGCCTGTAAATATGCTTGAGGTAGTTGAGTATCGTCTTTCCGCCGAGCTTGCTCTCGCCAGCGTGTCTGAGGCCAAAGACAAACGGAACCTCTTCGACGCGCTGGTATCTGCCCTTGATGAGTATCTCCATAAGTATCTTGAAGCCGATGGGGTTGAGCTGGGCGTTTTCGACGACTTCCCTTCTGAGGGCGAAGAAGCCGCTCACGGGATCCTTAACGTCCCTTATCTTCGGCAGGGCGATGCGGCCGATCATTATGGCTCCCTTGGAGATTAGCTTCCTGTACCAGTACCAGTTCTTGACGCCCCCTCCCTTAACGTAGCGGGAGGCTATGGCTATGTCCGCGCCGTTCTCGATTGCCTCCAGCAGCCGGGGAATCACCTCCGGCGGATGCTGCAGGTCGGCGTCCATCACGACGAAGACGTCGCCGCTCGCCTCCTTGAAGCCGCGGATGACCGCTGAGGAGAGGCCCTTCTCTCTCGTCCGGCGGATAACCTTGACTGGATATTTTTCGGCGAGCTTCTGGGCGAATTCCCAGGTTTTATCAGGAGAATCGTCATCAACAACGATGATTTCATAATCGTAATCAGCAAGGGCCTTGCTCATTCTCTCGAAGAGTTTCTCAAGGTTGTCGCGCTCGTTGTACGTTGGTACTATCACCGAGACCTTCATGTTCTCCACTCCTCCACCCTGTACATCAGACTACTCCGTAAACTTTATAAGTCCTGCGAGTCCCCTTATCAGCGGGCATGGGGCCGTGGGGTAGCTTGGCCTATCCTTCCGGCTTCGGGAGCCGGGGACCCGAGTTCAAATCTCGGCGGCCCCACCAGAAAACAAACTTTTGCCAAGCAAAGTTTGATCAAAGTTCGTATATGCCCTTTTGAACTTCCAGTTCTCTAAGTGATTTCTACGAGTAAAAGACCATTTTACAGTGTTTCACTTCAACACGACGCCCTACGGGCGTCAAAAGAAAAGTCGAAACACCTTAAAAAGCTGGTTTGAGTGTGGAAACTGTTTTCACTTTTCAACTTGGAGAGAAGGCATACAAATGTACTTCGGCTACTTCACAGTAAATCTGTTTTAATCAAACTTTTCGCTAGAAACGTTTGGTGCTACTTTTCCTCGTTCCAGTCTTCAATGACGTGGGTCTGCCTCATCTTGTCGGCGAAATTCCAGAACTTCGGGACGACCATCAATGCAATGCCTATTGCGAGCACTATCACCGCGATAACCGCGGCCACAATGCCGCTGCTGCTGAAGGCCCAGAAAGTCATCACAAAGGGCGCGAGCATGATTCCGAGTACAGCGGCGCCAAAAACCAGCACCAAAATTCGGTAGCCATACCTCTCCATGAAGAGGGCGAAGTCCACTGATCCTACCAGTTACCATTGAAGTAGAGAAAAATATAAACTTTTTGCACAAGCCCCGTTAGGAGTATGAAATTCCGGAGAAGATGATAAAATTTATAAATCAATACCTGAACCTATCAACGGGCACAGCCCCGTGGTGTAGCGGCCAAGCATGCGGGACTCTGGATCCCGCGACCGGGGTTCGAATCCCCGCGGGGCTACCATTCAACTGGGCTCCAGACCTCGAACCCCACCCTCTTACTGCATTCCAAGTTTCTTCTTCGAACCTCATATTGTACCTCAAAACGTATCCTGTGGCCGGTACACATCATCATTTTCGAGGTTCGGCCTTTGGATCCCCAGCAAATACAACACGGTCCATTCTCCCGCCCAGCAGAATCTTTTCAAAATATTTAGATATTCTCTAACGATCCGAGAAGGTACCATCCCAAAAAACAACAAAAACAGGCCTGTTTAACAGTTTCTTTCAAGATAATAGTTCTTTGGGGAAAAATAAACACAAAAACCGCGAAAATTCAAAAATCAGACTTTTTAGGAACTTTTAAATAACATCAGAGATAAGGTACATATGATGTTACACACTGATGGCCTAATATGGAGGTGGGAGGATGAACAGTATGGCCAACCTTGAGGGCGAGATCCTAAGCTTACTCAAGGTTCATGGTTCACTGAGCGTAGCGTTCCTAACGAGATTCCTTAACGAGAGAGGGGTATTCTGCACAAGACAGAGAGTGGAAAGAACGCTCAGAAGGATGGTGGAGCAAAGGAAGGTAGAGGCTTTCTACACCAATGGAAACAAGAGAAAGCACTACCGCCTGCGGTGATACTATGGGTACAACCGCTATGATACTGGGGAACGACAGGAGAATGCTCCTGATAGAGTTCCTTCAGAGACAGGACGGGAAGGCTGAGCTCAGGGATTTAGTGGAATACATAGCCGAGAAAGAAGGTGACACTGACCGGAGGCACAGGAAAAGCGTTTACGTCAGCCTGGTGCAGACGCACATCCCGAAACTCGAGAGGGAGGGTGTGGTTACCTTTGACCATGGAGTCGTTACGCTCCTGAAGATTCCGGACGATGTTACCGTCTATATGGAGGTCGTCAAGAAGAACGACATAAGCTGGAGCACCTTCTACATGGGGACGTCGATAATTTTCATTATCGCCGGCTGGTACTTGGGCAGCATGCATTTATTGCTGGCTGCCATCGTGTATCTAGCCATGAGTGTTGTGCACCACAGGAAGATTAAGAGGCTGTTTTAGCGTATAACCGCTATATCTTGCCTATTCTAATCAAACCCGGTGGTTTTACCTCCGGTAATGGGGGATTACCACCCGGTAAGCCGGAATTTACTATATAGGTTGGTCTCACTACAAAAGTTGAGGCATCCCCATGATGGCCACTGCCTAGGGTGTCGGTTTGGAAAACATGGAGGAATGTACCATGAAGAAAATTTTGGCCCTCGGTATGCTGGGGCTGATGATCGCGGCGGCCTTTGCACTAGGCACGAGCGCAACCTTCAGGGACTACAGGGCCCAGAGGAGCGTTCATATTGCCGTTGTCCCCGACGACAGCGAGCTCATTGACCTGACGCCCGTTCAGCCCTACGCGTACCTTAACGATGGAGGGCAACTTGTTATTGACTTCTCAGCAGACAACCCGAACTGGCCAGGCTGGGAAAACGAGAGCTGGTGGGCATGGGATGATGAACTGGATACTGCTGTCCCCGCAAGAGGAATAGGACTCAGCCCGCAGAGCCGGTACAACTTTGACGAAATATTCAACGTGAGCAACCATCTCTGGGAGCAGGAAACCATACTAGTCAGGATCATCTCATCAGATCCCGGAATGGTCTCATTCTACGAGCCCAATGGCATGATGTATAACACAAACGGAGGCGGCCAGCCGTACAACTCGGACACAGCCGTCGGAGACGTCTGCTTCTACCTTGAGCCCGGAGAGGCACTCGGTGTGGGCATGGAACTTGCAGCACCCAACACTCTTGGGAGCTACGACGTTAACATAGCTATTCAGGCATGGCCTGCCAACGAAGCACCGTTCGAGTGCGGAGGTGGCTGAAGATGAGAAAGATCATAGGACTCTTTGCACTTATGGTAGGGCTTCTAGTTGCAGTCGCAGCAAGCAGCGCCCACTTTGCATACTTCGAAGCCGACAGGGGTGTCCATATTGAGGTCGTCCCAGATGACAGCGAGCTCATAGACCTTAGACCCATGCAGCCCTATGCGTACATTAACGATAACGGAATGCTGGTCATAGACCTGAGCAAGTACAACGGAAACTGGCAGGAAGGATTCGGCGAGGGCATCAGCCCGAACAGCACATACGTCTTCAAGGAAGTCTTTGGTGTTAGCAACGACCTTTGGGAGGGAACTCCGATCTGTATGCATATCACATACAGCGGCGACGGTGGAGTTAAGTTCTTCGTTGGAAACTACACTGGCCAACCAGGTGAGACCACCCTTGATGTAACCGTAATGCCGGGCGAAGTCGTGCCTATAGGCCTTATTCTCAACAGCACTGGCTTGGTGGACGGAGATGCCATAAACGGGCAGGTCCAGTTCTACGCAGTCCCCGGACCGTGTGAGGAGGACTGAGTGATTTAGTTCTGGGGCCTTTGCTCCATTTTTACATTATACGCGCCAGGGGGAGAGAAAATTGGGAAAAACCATAAAGATTGGTACCAGTATTGGAATCATCATTGTCCTACTCATAGGGGTTTGGGAACTGTATTCTTCAGACCCTCTAACAGTTGTTTATGCTACCCCTGAAAACGGGACACTCTCAATTGAGAACCCCGTTCCCCCATATGCTTATTCTGACAATGGGATCCTTGTCATCGATATTTCACCGGACAGTCCATTCTATCCCGGCTATGGAGATGGATTAAGCGTAAACAGCACCTACGTCTTTGATAACGTTTTCATCATCGAGAACAACCAGAGCCAGACAGGATACAGCGAGATATGTGTGAGGGTAAGCTCGGAGGCCCAGAAAGTGGGATTCTTCGTCGGGAACTTTGAAGGGAACTGGAGCGATATCGTTGAAGTGACGCTGCAGGCCAATGAGAGTGTGGGTATTGGGGTGAGAATTGACACCCACGGCCTCCAGCTGGGAGACTACAGTGAAGGAATGAGCATAGAGGCCTGGGGAGGAAGTTGCGGATGAAGAGGATACTCGAATATACTGTGCTAGCAATTATCGGAGTTCTTGTTACAGGCTCTTTGGTTGGAATGCTCCTCGACAGGCCGGTTTTCATATCATACGCATACTCAGGAAGTATGGAACCCACGATAAACAAGGGGGACATATTTTTCATCAATCCCCTTGCAAGGAGCCCGGAAGCCGGCGATATTATCGTTTTCCAGACGGGTAACGTATGGACCGTTCACAGGGTCTATGCGGTTACAGAAGGTGGATACATAACTAAGGGGGACAACAACATAGCAACCGACCAGCAGAGCCACAATATCCCCCCAATACCTGGGGACAGAATAGCCGGCACGGTGATTACCCTTAACGGTGCCCCGTTAAGGATACCCCAACTCGGAAACTATTTTGGAACAGGCCTCTCGGACAGGGGCAAGGTACTTCTTGCAGGGCTTCTGATAGTAATTGGCATCTTGGCATTCACCGGAGACGAAACGGCCAGACATTCCAGGAAAAGCCAGAAAAAAATCACGGTAAAGTTCAAGACACTCTACGCACTGACATCGGTGTTCCTCCTTCTTATGGTGGCTGTCTCAACCCTTGTTTCGTGGGAGGTCATTCCTATCACATACTCGGTGACGTCCGCCGGAGGCCTCAGGGAGGGCTGGTATCTCCCAGGTGAAGAGTTCCAGCAGAAGGTCACCATAAAGAACAGCAACGTATACCCCATGTTGTATTACGTCTCGCCGGGACCAACGATAACGGGCGTATCAAAGGATGGGTTCAAGCTGGGCGGGGGAGAGGACGAATCCATTACAGTAACCCTCAGGGCACCACAGACAACCGCAATGTATTCCCCCAGGCTACAGGTTAACGCGTACCTCCCACTTCTTCCGACTTCAGTTATGGAGCCCCTCTACAGGGTTCATCCAATGGTGCCGCTCATGGCAATTCTGCTCGAAATATCAGCATTTCTCGGAGTGCTCTACCTGGTCTCAGGCATCGGAAACGAAGATGTCCTTAGAATCAGGAGAAGGAGGAGTTCCTTCTTTAGAGAGATAGCGGAGGTGTTTAGGATATGAAAGCTCTGTTCTCAATTATTATAACGTTCGCACTGGCATCGCTGATTCTCGTAGGCTCCAGTGGAACCTTTGTAAGCTTTGAGGCATCGAGAGAAGTCAAGGCCACTGTCGTCCCCCATGATAAGGAGTACCTCGGCTTTGACTGTGAAAACGGCTACGCCGCAGTTGTTGAGGTTAGTCCTTACAGTGAGACTGACTTTGATGCACTGACGGCAAGAAACTATCTGAACGAGATGAAGGACGTTTGGATATCGCTCGATCCGGACTACTCAGATCTTCCAGGCAACGTCGATATGTTCATAGAAACGGAAGACGGTGCCGAGCGAATGATAGCTTCGGGGAATGAATACACGTTCACCGGCCACGTGAATGTAAGTGAGGTCACGCCGGGAGAGTACATAATCCCCATTACAATGCACGCCCGCTGGAACGGCGGAGATGCGGTTGTAGAAACCTGTCCGATAAAACTCATCATCACAGGCGGTCCAACCATAGAGAAGATACTCTTCTACGGCAACACCACTGGAATACCTCTGAAAATGTACCAGGAGTGGATCTTCCAGATACTGGTAACAAACCCAACCGGTGAGGACCTTATCCTAACCATAACCGACACGATACCAGCGGAATTCAACGTGAGCCTGAGTGAAACCAGCGCAAGCTCCGGCACGTACAGGTTCTGGGCAGCAAACGATGGAAGCCAGTGCGGAGGGTACTGCGGAGGTGGACACGGAGGGCATGACGCCCAACCGGCCACAAAGATGGAGTGGAACGTGACTATCCCTGCAGGGGGAAGCGCCCACATAAACGTGACTGTATTCACCAGGGTAAACCCCGGAGGACAGCAGGAGTTCACCTCGTGCGGTGATTACAATCTAAACGAAGGCGCAACCATAGTTCAGTACGGTATAACCAGCAACGCACTCGTGGTGACTGTGGATTGCTGCGATGACCACGAAGGGTGCTGTCAGGAACAGTATGGATGCGGATGCAATCATGACAACGGTTCCAATCACGAAAGCGACACAGGAGAATGTGAAGAATGAAAAAGGAAGAGTTGGCTAAGTTTATTAGGAGAAAGGAAGTCCTAGGGATATTCCTGATTCTTTTTCTCGTTTTTGCGTTTTATTCAGTGAAGCTCATGAGCGCACACCCATACGTGGTGAGCACTGAAACCCTTGGAACTTACGAGGAGGAGGGAACTCTTAAACACGCTGCTTATTTAGAGCCCAACGAGCTCTACGGCTACCTAGTAACCATGGACAACTATCCAATATCAATGGTTGACAGGTTTTTGCTGAGGTACACCTACAGCTCACAGCCGGCACTGAGTAGCGGAACTTACCACGTTACCGGAACGGTTGAGTACTACGTTAACAAGGGGAACGAAAAGGTCGTCCTGTGGGAGGAAACGCTCTTCGACGAGAAAGGCCAGCTTCAGGACGGAGGATTCACCGTTGAGTACGTGCTGAACATGGAAGAGCTGGACGACATGAGCGCCTGGATATCCGAGGAGCTGGGTATAAAGAGGCTGAAGAAGAGGGTCACAATAACAGCGACCGTCGTTGGCATTGGGACGGCGTATGGAAGGGAGATAAAGGCGAACTTCAACCACGAGGTGGAGCTCATTAAGGATCCCACCGCGGGGCTGTACTACTTCACGGAGGCAAGCAAGGCGGAGAAGAGAACCCTGACCGAAACGGTTAGGGAAGAAGCCAGCGCCAGCGTTCTGGGAGTAGCAAGTGACGTCGAGACGGCAAAGACCGTTACCACAGTACTGGCACTGCTGATGCTCGTTCCACTGCTCGGATACGTTTACACTGCCAGGGCACCCAAAGACGAGATGGCAAAGATACGGCCTTACATCGTCAAGGGCGCACCCGGAACGGTTCAAAAGAAGGTCGTCCTGAGGACTTCCAAGGATCTGGAGACGACATTCGAGCTACTGGATAAACCGATACTGCACTACATAGAAGGTGAGGAAGAGGTCTACGCAATAATAGACGATGGTATCTCCTACGAGTACAGGAAGCCCCTACCCAAGGAGGAGAAGAAGGCCAACTGAGGGCCTTTCCTTCTCCCCACTGCTTTTTTCTCGGTTTCACAACCAACAACTTTAAAAGCCCTATCCGAAAGCCTAACCTAGAAGTTCTACAAGGAGTAAGAGGTGGTAGAGGTGAACCCGTTCCACGAGCTTGAGCCCGGACCGGAGGTTCCAGAGGTCGTTTACGCTCTCATAGAGATTCCGAAGGGAAGCAGGAACAAGTACGAGCTCGATAAGAAGACCGGCCTTCTCAAGCTTGATAGAGTGCTTTACAGCCCGTTCTTCTATCCGGTCGACTACGGAATAATCCCACAGACATGGTACGACGACGGCGACCCCTTCGACATAATGGTCATCATGCGCGAGCCGGTCTACCCGCTCACCATCGTCGAGGCCAGGCCGATAGGCATCATGAAGATGGAGGACAGCGGAGATAAGGATTGGAAGGTTCTCGCCGTTCCCGTCGAGGACCCGTACTTCAACGACTGGAAGGACATCGACGACGTTCCGAAGGCCTTCCTTGACGAGATAGCCCACTTCTTCCAGAGGTACAAGGAGCTCCAGGGCAAAGTCACCACCGTTGAAGGCTGGGGCAACGCCGAAGAGGCCAAGAGGGAAATCCTCAGGGCCATCGAGATGTACAAAGAGAAGTTTGGCAAGAAGGAGTGATTTCTTTCCTCTTATTTCCTTCACCAAGGAGGTAAAGGCATGTACAAGCTCCTGAAGATTAAGGATGTTGTAAGGATTCCCCCCAGGATGTTCACCATGGATCCCAAGGAGGCGGCAAAGATAGTCCTCAGAGAAACCTACGAGGGCATCTACGACAGGGACGAGGGGGTTATTTTAGCCGTCATGGACGTTGAAGAGATAAGCCAGGGTGTCGTCGTTCCTGGCGATGGCGCAACCTACCACGAGGTTGTCTTCGACGTCCTCGTCTGGAAGCCCGAGATGCACGAGGTTGTTGAGGGCGAGGTTATAGACGTCGCTCCCTACGGAGCCTTCATAAGGATCGGTCCGATGGACGGTCTCGTTCACATCTCACAGCTTATGGACGATTACGTAGTCTTCGACGAGAAGAACAAGCAGTTCCTCGGTAAGGAGACCAAGAGAATCCTCAAGCTTGGCGACGAGGTCAGGGCGAGGATTATAGCGATAAGCATTAAGAGCCGCGTTATCAGGGAGAACAAGATAGGCCTCACCATGCGCCAGCCCGGTCTTGGCAAGCCCGACTGGATAGCTAAGGAGAAGCGCAAGGAGGAGGCTGAAGAGGCATGAAGGAGCGCGCCTGCAGGCACTGCCACTATATAACCACGGAAGACCGCTGCCCCGTCTGCGGCAGCAGGGATCTGAGCGACGAGTGGTTCGACCTCGTCATAATCACTGAACCCGAGAAGTCGAAAATAGCCCAGAAACTGGGCGTCAAAGTCCCAGGAAAGTATGCCATAAGGGTCAGATGATGTTCCACTTCAAGCTAACTCCCGAACTCAGGAAGGAGTTAAAGGACCCCCTCGGGAAGCTCATCCGGGGGGAAATACCTAAGCCATACCTCATGATTAGGGAAGAGCTTGAAAGGGCCAGGCACGTCGTCACCGTCGGCGACGTTGTTACGGAAAACGTCCTCAGGCTCGGGATAAAGCCGAGCCTGGCCATCTACGATCATAAAACTAAGAGGCAGGAATACAGTCCGGACATTGAGAACGACGCGGTCATAATGACCGTGCAGAATCCGCCCGGAACAATAACGAAAGCTTTATTAAACGCAATCAAAAAGGGATTTGGACTGGCCGAGAGGGGCAGAAAGGTTTACATAAAGGTGTGCGGGGAAGAAGACCTCGCGGCGATTCCGGCCGTGCTCTACGCCCCCGAGGGCTCGGTGGTGCTCTACGGCCAGCCCGACGAGGGAGTAGTGCTTATAAAGGTAACACCCGAATGCAAGCTCAAGTGCGGGAAGCTCATGTCTAAGATGGAGGTGGTTCGCGATGGAGATTAAGGTTACCGAGATTAAGGAGAACAAGCTCCTCGGAAGGAAGGAGATATACTTCGACGTCATTCACGAGGGTGAGCCAACCCCGAGCAGGAAGGACGTCAAGGGCAAGCTCGTCGCCATGCTCGACCTTGACCCCGAGACTACCGTCATCCAGTACATAAGATCCTACTTCGGTAGCAGGGTCAGCAAGGGCTACGCTAAGGCTTATGAGAGCAAGGAGAGGATGCTCTACATCGAGCCCGAGTACATCCTCGTTAGGGACGGAATAATAACCAAGGAGGAGGAGTGAAGATGGGACAGAAGTGGAAGCTCTACGAGGTTCAGGGCGGTAAGGTCAAGAGGAAGAACAAGTTCTGCCCGCGCTGCGGTCCGGGTGTCTTCATGGCCGAGCACAAGGACCGCTGGAGCTGCGGCCGCTGCGGCTACACCGAGTGGAAGAGAAAGTGATTTCTTTTTCTCTTCTCTAAAATCGTCCTAGAACGTTTCTTGGGATCATTTTTGAACCTTTAGAACTTTGCGAAAGTTGGGAAACTTTTCTGAGAAGAGCCATCAAAGGAAAACAAAGAAAAGAATCAGCCGATGGCCGCCTGAACGGCCAGGTCAGCCCTCACTATTCCGTAGCCGTAGTAGATGTCCCAACCAGCTTCACCGAGATCATCAGCAGTGCTATGCAGGATTCCTCTGACAGTGCTGGTGCTCATGTCATCAAAGGTTCCAACTGGGAGAACCTTGCCGTACTTGTTGTAGTAGGCAGCCTGGATGAGAGCGACGACACCACTGACATGCGGAGTAGCCATGCTCGTACCGCTGAGGGTCTCGTAGGAATCGTCCGGGTAAGTGCTGAGCACATCAACGCCAGGAGCGCTAACCTCGGGCTGGAGGTTGCTGAAGTAGGCAATCTGGTCGTTGATGTCGCTTGCACCGACGGCTATAACCTCTGGATAAGCTGCCGGATAGCTGGGACTGGATGCACCCTCATTACCGCTAGCGGCAACGATGACGACACCGTAGTTGTAGGCTTGGATTATAATATCGTGGAGGTACTGGTCATCGACCGAACCACCGAGGGACATGCTTATGACCTCGGCAGCGTCGTCATCGGGATCGCCAACTATTACTCCGTCGCCATCGACATCGAGAACTCCATCGGGACCGAGGAGGGCCTGCTCAATTCCAATGGCAATGTCGGTGTAAGAACCCCTTCCGCTGGCGTCAAGGACCCTGATTGCATATATCTCAACGTTCGGGGCGACTCCGACGACGCCAATGTCATTGTTAAGGGCGGCTATGGTTCCTGCGACGTGGGTTCCGTGGCCGTTCTGGTCGTAGTAGTCTCTCGGCTTTGTAGAAACTTTGCCCCTCAAGGTGCTAACGCCCCAAGCCAGATTAGCCGCAAGATCTGGGTGGTCATAGTCTATTCCAGTATCGAGAATTGCAACCTCAATGACGCCGTTGCTGGAGCCGTCGGTTATACCCCAGACGGTTGGAGCCTGAACGCGCTCAATTCCCCACGGAATCGTCTGGGCCGGCTGGGAACTCCCAGGCTTTCCGACTCCCGGGGGTTTTCCTAGGAGAACCGCTTGATGGTCGAACTCAACCATTTTGACTCCCGGTAGCTTCCTAAGTTTGCCCACTGCAGTTGAGGGTATCTCAACAACCGCGGCATCTATGAGCTTAAACTGGTAGATAACGTGGCCACCAATTCCAAGGACCTCGTTCGGCTTGAACTGGGTCTTATCAATGTGCACTACCACCCTGATCATCCCAGGCTTCTCCGCGGTTGCCGGAACCGCGAGCAGCGACAAGACCAGCAGAGCAAGGAGTAGCGCACTGATCGCATGCTTACTGACCATACAGTACCACCTCAGCACATATTAGTTCAGCAATACCTAATAAAATGCATATACTTAAATGTTTCTAGAAATAATCTGACATAACGCCACAGAACGCTGGATATCGTTGTCAATACATCGACGAGTACGCAAAGATCAAACGTTATAATAGATACCAAAATATGCGCAAAATCAAGAGAACAAGCGTTAAACACAGAGAAGTTGGAGTCAACGTACTCTAATTTGCAACTACAAAGGCCTCAAAGCTCAATCTTAATTCTAATGTGTTATCTCAAAAGTAAAAAGTAGTGAAAAATAAGAGAATCAGCCAAGAGCCGCCTGGACAGCCAGGTCAGCCCTCACTATTCCATAACCGTAGTAGATGTCCCAGCCGGGGTCACCGAGGTCGTCGGCCGTAACGTGGAGGATTCCCCTAACGGTGTTGGTGTCCATGTCCTCAAAGGTTCCAACCGGGAGAACCTTGCCGTACTTGTTGTAGTAGGCAGCCTGGATGAGAGCGACAACACCGCTGACGTGCGGGGTGGCCATCGAGGTTCCGCTGAGGGTCTCGTAGGTGTCGTCTGGATAGGTGCTGAGGATGTCAACACCTGGAGCGCTGACCTCAGGCTGGAGGTTGCTGAAGTAGGCTATGGCGTCGGTTGAGTCGGTGGCACCAACGGCGATGACCTCTGGGTAGATGGCCGGGTAGCTCGGCTGGTCGGCGGCCTCGTTACCGCTGGCGGCAACTATGACAACGCCGTAGTTGTAGGCCTGGATAATCATATCGTGGAGATACTCATCGTCGCTCGGGCCACCGAGGGACATGCTTATGACCTCGGCAGCGTCGTCATCCGGGTCACCAACGACTATTCCATCACCGTCAGCGTCAAGCACTCCGTCCGGACCAAGGAGGGCCTGCTCGATACCGATGGCGATGTCCGTGTAAGCACCGCTTCCCCTGTCGTCAAGAACCTTGATGGCGTAGATCTCAACGTTCGGGGCAACGCCGACGACTCCGATGTCGTTGTTGAGGGCAGCAATGGTTCCAATGACGTGGGTTCCGTGGCCGTTTCCATCATACCAGTCGGCAGGGTCAGTACTGACGACTCCTCCTATGGTGCTAACTCCCCAGACGATGTTGGCAGCTATGTCTGGGTGGTCCCAGTCGGCACCGGTGTCGAGGACTGCGACTTCAATAACACCATTGCTAGAGCCGTCGGTTATGCTCCAGGTCTCGGGAGCCATGACACGCTCAATTCCCCACGGAATCGTCTGGGCCGGCTGGGTCGGTTCGCTGATGAGCCACGGCGGACCACCCCTGTAAACCTGAGCCATGTGGTCGTACTCAACCTTGGTAACACCGTCGAGCTTAGCCAGCTTGCCAACGGCATTAGCCGGGATATCAATGACAACGGCATCAATCAGCTTGAACTCGTAGACGATTTTACCCCCGACTCCCTTGACGGCATCGGCCTTGAAGTGACCCCTGTCTATATGTGCGACAACCCTGACGGTCTCTGGCTTCTCAGCGACAGCGGGGACTGCAAAGATTGCCGCCAGAAGCAGCAGAGCCATCAAACCACTTATAGCCACTTTCCTGTCCATCTGCCAACACCCCAGTACATGTTTATGCACCCATACATGAAGGCATTTATACTTAAGTCTTTCGTAGATTACATATGGCATATCGCCATCAAATGTAAGAAAATCCTGTCATGTGATGTTTATGTACAGTAATATTTTGGCAAGTATACAAAATACAAGAATCTTCTCGGAATGTTCGAAATATTTTCAAAAATGCCTTATGGTGTCAGAGATGACAGCGTTAAACACAAAAAGGTTGGGAACCAGCTACCATCATGCTGTATTACGGAGGACTGAGGATAAAAATCCACCCTCAGGTCTACGAGCCAGCGGAGGACACGTTCCTCTTAGCCGAGAACTTAGCGGTTAAACATGGCGACGTTGCCCTCGACATGGGTGCCGGGACGGGCATAATAGCACTTCTGATGGCGAGGAAGGCAGAGTACGTCCTCGGTGTTGACGTAAATCCCCTCGCCGTTAAGCTGGCAAGGGAAAATGCGAGGCTCAACGGCATTGAAAACGTTGAGTTCATCCAGAGCGACCTCTTTGAGAGGGTTAATGGGGAGTTTGACGTCATCACCTTCAACGCGCCTTATCTGCCCGGCGAACCCGAGGAGCCGATAGACCTTGCACTGGTGGGGGGAGAAACCGGGAGGGAAGTTCTCGACAGGTTCATAGATGAAGTTGCCGATTACCTAAAGCCAGGTGGAATCGTTCAGATAGTTCAGAGCTCCATAACAGGAATAGAAGAGACTCTCAAGAGGCTGAAAGAAGTTGGCCTAAAGGGAGAAATAGCCGCTAAGAAGCATGTCTTTTTTGAGGACATAGTCCTGATAAACGCCCTGCTTGATGATTAGGCCAAATGGTGCCGTTTAACTTCAAACAGGAACTTAACCTTCGGCCTGTTCTCGACCTCGGGCTCTTCCTCGGGAAAGACCTCAAACTCCTCCGTTTTGAGCATTGAAATTGGTTTTACTCGCTCGAACATAGGCTTAACCTCGAACTTTTCCTTTTAAACTTTTCCCCGATTGACGAAGGGTTTTTCGACGATGAGATATGGGACAGCTTTGTTCCCAACACCTTTTTAAAAGTGTGTCTGAAGTGGAGTTAGGTGAGACTAATGGCGATAACGTTCAAGTCCAATCCAAACATGCCTGAGGAGATCGCGAGACTGTTCCAGAAGCAGCATTATGCTTTAGTGGGTCATCACAGCGCCGTCAAGCTCTGCCACTGGTTAAAGGAGAGCATAAAGCACGACAGGTTCTGCTACAAGCAGAAGTTCTACGGAATACACTCACACCGCTGTTTGCAGATGACCCCTGTTACCGCGTGGTGCACCCACAACTGCATCTTCTGTTGGCGTCCTATGGAAGGGTTCCTGGGCATTGAGCTTCCACAGCCATGGGACGACCCGGCGTTCATTGTTGAGGAGAGCATAAAAGCTCAAAGAAAGCTCCTCGTCGGCTACAAGGGCATGCCTGGAATAAACATGAAGAAGTTCGAGGAGGCCTGGAATCCGAAGCACGCCGCCATAAGCCTCTCCGGTGAGCCGATGCTCTATCCATACATGGGGGACCTCGTCGAAGAGTTCCACAAGCGCGGATTCACCACCTTTATAGTCACAAACGGAACCGCTCCGGAAAGACTCGAAGAGATGATTAAGGAGGACAAGCTTCCGACCCAGCTCTACGTCTCGCTCACCGCTCCAGACATAGAGACCTACAACCGCGTCAATGTCCCAATGATTCCCGACGGCTGGGAGAAAATCCTTAGAACGCTCGAGCTCATGAACGGCCTGCAGACGAGGACGGTGATAAGACTCACGCTCGTCAAGGGCGAGAACATGCATAATCCAGAGGGCTACGCAAAGCTCATAATGAAGGCCAAACCAATGTTCGTCGAGGCCAAAGCTTACATGTTCGTCGGCTTCTCGAGGAACAGACTCACGATAAACAATATGCCGCGCCACGAAGAAATTAAGGCCTTCGCCGAAGAGCTCGTCAGGCACCTGCCCGGCTACCACATCGAGGACGAGTACGAGCCGAGCCGTGTCGTTCTGATAATGCGGGACGATGTGGGCAAAACGGAACGCTTCATAAAGCACTGAGCTTTCTCTCCCCTTTTTATGGAAAAGGTTTATTTATTCTGGCCGCTTAGAATGAACTTAGGGGTGTAAGATGATGAAGAAAGTTCTGGCTTTGATGATGATTGTTTTCATGTTGATTCCAGCCGTTAGCGCCGGAACGATAGACGGCTCTGCAAAGTTTCTTGAAGACGCGGCCAAATCTACAAAGCAGACGAGGGAAATAAGCTTGGCAGTCATGGCATTATCCGAGGCTGCCAGCGACCTGGACGGGGGCATTGTCCCGGACATCTCAACCCTTTTGGAGACGCTTCTCGCATACCAGAACCCGGATGGGGGATGGGGTCTTTATCCAGGTGAGACAAGCAACGTCCTCGACACTGCCTATGCTGTCATAGCGCTGAAGAGAGCGTATCCCCATCTGGATACAATGACCAGACTCAAGGTAAGGCCTGCCATTCAGAGTGGAGTTTCATACCTTCTCTCTGCGAAGAACGAAAACGGCTGGGGCTACGTCCCTGGAACATCTGCCTCATGCTATCCAACGGTCATGGCCGTGTGGGCCCTTGGTGAGAGCGGATACACCTACAACAGCCAAACCGTCCGCGATGCGATTAAATATCTCGAAAACGCCTCCTGCGAGATCTCCGATTACGAAGCTCTAGCCCTTAAGCTCATCGCATATCACAGCACAGGATATCCCGTCGACAAAGAGACTATAGATGAGGTCAAGGATGTCCTCCTCAACGGCGATATAAATATGAAAGAGAGGGCAATACTCACATATGCCCTGGTTCTCCACACCCCACCCGATTTTGACACCGCGAGAATACTAATAAAGCTCGAATCTTACAGCAAAACATCCAACGACCTCGTTTATTGGATGAACACTCCGGATCTGTTCTCTTCTACCGAACTCATAGCGACAACATCCTTTGCCCTGATGGCGCTCTCCACGTCCTTTGAAGTACTTCCTCCAAGCGAGGTTAAAAACCCATACGAGATGCCCTGCCAAGCCCTGAAGAACATGCAGAACCCCGATGGAGGGTGGGGTCTTACTCTAAACTCCCCCTCCAACGAGAAGGCCACCTACTACGCACTTATAGCGATCAAGGAGTGCTATCCCGAGAGGGAGGCCATAGACAAGGCAGTGGCGTGGGCAAGAGAGGCATTCCAGAGGGATGCTCTCTGGATAGAGCAAAACGGCAGGATGTCCGTTGGCTACTATTACGCTCTCGAGATACTCCTCATGTACAATGATCTCACCGAGGAGGAGAAAGCTCAGGCAATAGAGCTCATACGCAACGCTCAGCTCGACTACGGCCTCTGGGGCAACACCGTCCTTGGGCCTCAGCCCTACGAGACCGCTCTGGCCGTTAAGGCCCTCCGCGATTTGGGCGTTCCTTCGGACGACCCGCTAATCCAGAAGGCTAAGGACTGGCTCCTGAGCATAACCAACGACGGTTGGGGAACCTACGTGACAACGAGGTACTTCGCCTACATGCTCAAGCCTGACGTCCTGACCACTCTCACAGTCCTTGAGGCCCTCGACGGAATAGCCACGCCCGAAGAACTTCAGCCCCACATTGAGTGGCTCATAGAGCAGAGGGTTGATGGCGGCTGGCCCTACTGGAAGACCTACTACGTCTGGGAGAAGAACAAAGAATTCCCGGGAACCCCGAGCGTCGAGCTCACCGTCAGGGCCACCGACTTACTCATCAAGTACGGTCACAACTACACCAATGAGACCCTCGACTTCGTGATGGAAGCCAGGGACAGCGGACTGATAGAGGACAAGACCATAGAGACAGCGAACGCTATACTCTACCTCTCGCGCTTCCAGTACGTACCGCCCGTTAACCTCTATGATGTCGAGAGAGCCCTTAACACCGATGTGTTCCAGATCATTGCACCCGGGATGGATCCGGAGAGCGTAAACGAGATAATAGCCACACTGAACGATCTCTTCAGCGGAGGCTTCATACCGACCAACTCGACGGTCATCGGAGAGGAGAGCTACATAGTGATGACAAACTTCGGCGACTACTGCATCAGAGACTACAACCCCTATATAAGGTTCTACATTGAGGATGGTACAGTTACTGTGGGCAACGTCACGGTTCCGACCGACAAAGCAGTGATCCTCATTCCCGGCAAGACTCCAAAGGGCGTCGTGTTCTTCATATTCTACGAACCAGAGAACGCAGAAATAGCGAAGGAGATATTCACCACCGGCTTCATTAGATACATAAGAGGAGAGGCAATGGTACTCCTCAGAGAGAATGGGAAGGTGCGCGTCATCGTAGTGGGGTGATTAAAAGGTGAGGGCTCTAATCATAGGGGTCGGCCAGTGCGGAACGAAGATAGCCGACCTCTTCGCCCTAGTTGATTTTGAGGCACTGGCGATAAACACCTCCCGGGGAGACCTGGATTACCTAAAACACATTCCTCACGAGAGAAGAATACTCATAGGAGAGGGCCTCACCGGTGGAAAGGGTGTCAACGCCAACCCACTACTTGGCAGAGAGGCAATGAAGCGCGATTTACCAATGGTAATGCGTAAGATAGGATCGATAATCGGCTACGAAGACATAGACGTATTCTTCTTAACTTTTGGCTTCGGCGGTGGAACTGGAGCCGGAGGAACACCAGTTCTGGCAGAGGCCCTGAAGGAGGAGTACCCCGATTCGCTCGTCGTGGCTATTGGAGCACTTCCACTCAAAGAAGAGGGCATAAGGCCGACCATAAACGCGGCCATAACTATAGACAAGCTCTCCAAGATAGCCGACTCCATCATAGCCATCGACAACAACAAGCTGAAAGAGAGCGGTGACGACATAACAAAGGCCTACGAGAGGATAAACTACACGATAGTCGAGCGCATAGCATCCCTGCTGGCACTTGTAGACGTTCCCGGCGAGCAGACGCTTGACGCGAGCGATCTGAAGTTCGTTCTCAAGGCCTTTGGAAGCTTTGCCACCATTGGTTATGCGAAAGCTGACGCTAACAAGGTCAAGAGCCTCTCAAGGCTCATAATGAAGTCCTTTGAGAACGAGGGGCTTTATCTGGATGCAAACATAGAGTCAGCGCTCTACGGCCTCGTTGCTATTCACGGACCGCCGGAGCTGCTCAAAGCTACGGAGATATTCGAGGCCCTCGATTACCTCACCAACAAGATACGAGGCAAGCAGATATTCCGCGGCTTCTATCCAGATCCGCGCGAGAGAGAGGTTGAAGTTGTAACCCTGCTGAGCGGCATCTACGAGAGCAAGAGCATCGAGGAGATAGTACTAACTGCCAAGCGCTACGCTCAGTCGTTCATAAAAGCCAAGGAAAAGGCTGAAGCTAAGAAGAAAGAGTTGCTGAGCGGTCTGCCCGACTTCGACGACATATATCCTGGTGATGGGGAATGACCGAGCCAATAAAGGACTCTGTCGAGGTCGCGCTGGAGCTCGACGAAAAGGAGGTTTACGCACACATAGCCCACGAAAGCGCCGAGGACATAATCAGGATAATCTCCTCTCTCGATGCCGAAAGGGCCAAGCTCCATGGAGAGGTCATCTATTACAGGGATGACTGGGACGACCTGATAAGAGAAAGAATAGCCAAGGGAAAGCGTCACACCGCCTTTGATTTCTACAATCCGGCGCTTCTGGACATCTGGGAAGAAAAGGTGAAGGAAATCAAGGGGATAAAGAAAAAGGAAAAAGCAGCATACGCCGTCGTAGGAGGCCTCATTGCAGCCACGGCAGCGGCCTCCCTGCTGCTAAAACAGCCCTACTTCATCCTCGGCCTCGCGATGCTGCCCGTGATTCTCTTCATCAGGGACTACACTAAAGAGAAGCTCGACCTGATTTACTACGAGCTCACCCAGTTCTTCATCGATGAGCTGACTGAACTTGTGGAGAAGCATTCCTTGCCCCCCGAAAGGTACAAGTTCAAGATATTCAGCGGCGATTATTTCGGAGTTGCAACCAGAAAAGTCGGAACGGGCCTTTTTGCGGTAGTAAAAGCTGAAAAATCCGAGAGTAACCATTAAATAGATGTTCACACCATATCAATACTGAGGGGAGAATGTATGATGAAAAAAGCGAGGCGTGGCCAGGTTTCACTGGAGTTTATGCTCATATTCGGTATAATGCTTATACTGTTACTTTACTCTGTGAACAACGTTACTTTCCGAGAAGGTTCAACTTCAACCGAAACTCTCCGTATTCAGGTAAGTCTTGAGGAGAAGAACCTCGCCAATGCCGTTTCCAACACGATAAGCCAAGTCTATGCCCAGGGACCCGGTGCCAAGTCCACCACCTACGTCAAGCTAACTTACCTGAAGGACTCCGGAATGCTTGAGAAGAGTCTGAACGTGGAGAATCCAAAGGTGTTCATAACCTACGGCAACTACAGCAGTGACGGCAACGGCACTTACGTCACTGTCACTGGCACGGGCTTTAACCTCGTTCTTAGTGGTGGAGATAAGAACATATTCTGGAGCAGGTCGATGTATCAGGCGGTGCTGTACGATAACCCGTCCATATGGTCCCCCCTGGGAAGCATCACTATTGGCGCGGATACCATTTACGGCCTGGAGATAGACCCCGATGACCTCCCCGCGACCCTGAAGATAGTCGTCGAGTGGAACCCCGACAATCCCAACAGCTGGACGTTTGATTCCACGAAGGGCGAGCTGAGAATAAACATTAATCCTGGTGACTGAACATGAAGAGGGGACAGATAAGCATTGACTTCCTCTTTGCGGTTACTCTGATAACCTTAACAATGGTTAACCTAGTTTATATTGCCAGTAGCGAGACAACCCACGCCGAGACCTTCAATGAGGCTGCAAAGCTCAAAGCATTCTCAATAGACATGAGAGATTCGGTTGTAAAAGTTTACGCCGCAGGAGATGGCTTCAGTGTGAGGAAAGAACTTCCCATGAACCTCGATTCAGGCGACAAAGTTACGATTACACTCGTACCATCCAACGATACCATCATGATAAACGCCACAATAGCTGGGAGAAAGTACCTCGTCATCCAGAACAGTCCCGTGCCAATTTACAGGGAGAGTTCAGTCACCCTCACAGAGGCGGATAGAGAATTCCAGATAGTGGCAACGTACAACGAGGCGGAGGGAAGGCTGTATGTCGGTATCTCGTCGTAGGGCTCAAACCGCGATTGAGACCCTCTTCATAGTCGCCATAATCCTCACGGGAATTCTGATAATAGTACCTCCCTACCTGAATGAGAACAGGGACACCTCACTGGTTGTTTACGTAAGGAACTCTGCATCCAGTGCCTGTGCATACATAAACACCGGGGTTATGATCAACGAAGCTGGCTACGCTCCCCTGAACGAAATAATAAAGGCCGACAACTACACTTACCACACATTCCAGCTCACCTCCATTAGCATGAACGAGCTGGATAGCAAGATACAGGTCAATATCATCATAACGTACTCGGGGAGTGCCGTCCCCGAAGCAACCCTGGAGGCCAACATAAAGCAGTACATAGTCAATGACCTTGCCTCAAACACAAACGTCCAGCTGAGCGGAGGCAAGCTGTATTTTGGTGGAGAAGAGGTTGAGATAAACGTGGATGTGGTGAGAAAATGAGGCGAGGTCAGCTGCTTTCCTTTGACGCGATGCTCTCATTGGTCATAGTTATACTCATACTGGGAATGATAATCAGCACATCCAGTGCGCTAAAAGATGATATAACTACCATGCTGGGCTGGTACGAAAGGGCCAATATCGGAGACAACATGCTCGATATCGTAGTGAAAAACCCCGGAACTCCAGGCAACTGGGAGAGCGACCCATCAAACCTTGTTTATCTAGGCCTCGAGAACAGCAGATATCCCAATACCATTGACTATCTAAAAATAGAGGCCTTGAACAAGGCTGTTAATGATAATGACCCAACGATTAGGAGTGCCCTTGCCAATTTGAGCATGGGTAAGGATTTCACGCTTGGATTTTACCTGACTAGGGTTGAGATTATCGGCAACGTTACCGTTATACCCCCACAAATAGAAGGTTCAGTCGAGCTGACTGAGGGGAGGCATTTCTCACTCACTACCAGACCTGGCTACGCATATGGACTCTCAATAGTGGTCCCGTGGGCTTCACCCCTGAGAGAGGACTTCCCCGGTGTTGGGAATATCCAGTACGTTATGAACATGAGTGCCGGAGAGATATTCACCTTCAAGATTACCGAGGATGTCAATGTGGTGTACTCTATACCAGCAGGGCAGGCAGCTGGAGGACCAAAAGAAATAGTCACGATCCCGGCGGGTTCAACTGTATACGTGCGGGTTGATTCAGGATGGCTTCCAATTGGATGGACCCCCCTCGAGAATGGTGGGTACCAGCTATGGCTACCCTACCACAGAGAGGGCCTGGAAGTTTCCACCACGTGGGACGGTGTTATCTGGTGGGGACAGCAGGGTGGAGTTTACTCAACCAACCTTACCATAAGGTACATCTATGCTACCAAGGTCGTTGACGCTGACTATAACATGACGATGATAAACGGCACCTTTGTGGAAGATTCCAGCATAATCCGGACCTCAATGAACCGTTCTCCGTGGATAACCTACACCGAGAGAAGGGTTCCGATGACCAAGATGATATACAACAGAAGCTACACAGTGACACCAAATGGTCTACCAAAAGAGCTCTATGTTGGAAGTATTTACACCCCGATTCCCGACTATATGGCCCTCAAGGTAGGGTTCAACGATACCGGCTACATTGTCATGGTGGCATGGATGAGGGGAACGAACATCTCGGGCTATTCTGTCTTGGCCGCCTACAAAGCCTCTGTCGATTCCAACATACAGCTCATTATCAATCAGACCATCAATGGGAAGACATACGTTAAGTCCTACACCTCCGGAAGTCCGGATTACGTGATAGTCCAGTGGAAGGAGTTCCTTACCCAGATAAAACAGGGCGAGAGCCTAGACATCTACGTTTGGGTGTACGAGATGAGAGACATTGACCAAGTTGAGATAACGGATCTGAATGGAATCAAGACAATAATGAAGCCTCAGGCGAGCCTCGCTGTGTTAAAGCTGTGGGTGTGGGATGACTCATGAAGAGACGGGGCTTTATATTCACACTTGACGCAATACTTGCGCTCCTGCTCGTAACAATGTTTGTAGTTAGTATAAGCCAGATTAACACAAGTGCCCAAGTTTACTCCACATATATGCGCTCCCAATCCAAATATGTAGCAGAAGATACCCTGACCATGTTCAGAACCCTTCCCCTTAGGGAGCTCGTTCCACCCGAGAAGCTCGAAGAGTGGATAAGCGATGGGACTCTCAACACAACGCTTGTAACTCCAGATATGTCCCCGATTGACATTGTGGCAACGTACTGGGCAACCGCCCCGGTTTTTCCGGAGGCAAATCTCAAGCACAAAGCGGAGGTAATAATGGGCTACGTCCTCAACAACACCTTAACGGACTACAACTATGAACTCATGATAAACAACTACACAAGCCCATATCTAAGAAAGACTGGAGCCAACTATTCAACGGCCTCGGACGTGACCCCTGCAACACTCATACTGAGCGGCTACGCCTACAACCAGACCCCAAGGGGATACATGGCGAGGGCGTTTCTCAACAAGCTAGGAAGCAAGGAAAACACCTACACAGCCAGGGGAGGATACATATATGCAAGAACGGATAACCAAGATGACGCCGTCATAATAAAATACATAATTCCCGCGGATGCTATTCCAAAGGATGCCGAAATTCAGGAAATAACTTGGTTCCTTGAGCCGGCATGGGTCGGTTCTAACTATGAGGTCTATCTTAATGGCCAACTCATATGGTCAGGGTACGTTGACAACAACGAAAAGCTCGTGGATACTGACCCATCCGGAGGACTGGAGTTAATAGAGAACTTCAAACCCGGGGAGACCAACGTATTCGAAGTAAGGGTCTACAAGAGCGGATACGATGGCGGTGAAGACGGTGCCCAATACATTAAGATAAAGTATACCACATCAATTCCCTCCACGCTTAAATTTAACGACAGGTTCTATTTCGAGGACGTTACGGCCAAACACGGAATAACAGCGTGGAAATATCTCTTCATCCCTGGAAAACTTAATGCCCTTAGTATTCAGATCGCCGTTGGAAACGTTTCCGCTCAGACTCCAGTCTCATTATCGTTCATGTTCAACGAAGAAATACCTATACCTCTAAGCGCACCGTGCCAGTATAACGCCACCACGATGACGAAGGTGTGCTACTGGGACAACACCACCATAGCAACTGCCCTTGAAAACGCTGGGTACAACTATACCCACATCTCAAGCAGATATACCACGATAATAGTCAGGGCAGGCGATGAGAATACTGAGTACGTTCCAAACATCCACCTCATAGGCAATGAATCCTTTGTTTATGCGGACTACACACCCGGCGTGCTGCTCACTTCTTACACCATCGACATAACCGAACCGATAACGCTTCCGAATCTGGATTGGAGCAGGTATATAACAATCAGCTTCGATGTTCCCCAGGGTGTTACCCCCCTCTGGGTAAAGTTCCAGTTTCCGTGGCTATACTACACGAACTACGGCCAGCCGGATCAGTCTATCAGGATTGACAATCCATTGATAGATCCCACATACATCTACCAGCATCCCCCCAATCCGTTCATATACGCACTCGCAAGGATTGGATACACAAGAAACAGCTATGACTATGAATACCACCCTCTCCCAAATGCAATAGCCCCTGGAATCAACACCCTAACGATAAGCCTTGGGGAGGGATACTACCTCCAGCCAAGCAATGGAGACGGAGAACTAACCTACGTTATTCAGGGTTTTGCTGGATACGGTAACGTCTTCCCAGAACTCCTGAGGAGCGGCTGTTCCGGATACAACATCACCTACTACTGGACCGGAGACAGCTCTCCGCATTACGTTACCGCAGGAGATGCCCCATACTGTGATGTCACCGCCCAGGATCTCCTCGATGGAATGGAGCGATACGCCGTTGACGACGCGATAATAAGGCTCTTCCGCAATCTCGGCGGCGATGGAACCCAGACTAACCCGATACTGATAAAGCTGCCCCCAACTGTCAACATAGTCTTCGTTTCCATGGGCAACATTCCGGGTCTCTTTGAACCGATAACAATAACCCTAAGGATCTGGAGGGAAGACTGATGAGAAAGCGGCGCGCATTCGTTCTTAACTCCACCGTTATCCTTCTTCTAATCCCCCTTATGCTTCTTCTCGCGACGTATGAGGACGTATCATCACAGATAATCATCTCCCAGAGCGAGAGGATACAGATTGAAAAAACTTACAGGATAGTATCCTACGTTGAGATGGACTTCCAGAGAACTCTCGAGATATCCGGAAAGAGGGCTATAGTCACGATAGTCGACTACATAGCAAACACGCGTGACTTTCTAGACCCAAATAACCCCGACAACATGGCGAACGCGACCATACGTGACCTTGTCCTTTTCGGAGAGGCCAATGAGATAGCGAAAAACTACTCTGATAAGCTCATGAAGGATCAGACCATCATTGGATGGCTCGGCAACATGTCAGCAGAGCTCCAGAAGCAGGGATACGACTTTAAGATAGCGAATATTAGCGTCTCCCAGATAAGAGCCATGAGCTCTGCCGAGCGGGCTGATTTCCTGAGGCAGAATGTTGAGCTGGTCGTTGCTCCCCTCGATTCATTCAGGATTGTGATAAAGGCCAAGATAAACGATGTGACCATATCCGATTCGGCAGGGAAGGTTGTTTACACCGGCCCGATACCCAGGGAAGGATACGTGTACTCAATAATCACACTGGAAAACCTCGAGGACCCGCTCTTCTCAGCATTAACCTACGGAAGATACTACCGCTCGATAGAGCCGTGTGAGTACACCTTCCCGGAGCTCATAGAAAGGCCCGTAAAGGTTCTTTACGGTAACGGAAGCAGCGATACCGACCACGTTCTGGGCAAATATTCTTCCGTAACCTGGAGCGAGGGATTCATATTCTTCGGTGAGTACTATCCCGGGGATGGCGCCACCGGATATGTGCTGCGCACGGGGGATATTAACAAAATTACCGCGCCAGTAATAGTAAACACAACCCTAAAGGGGGTTCCTCTCTCACCTAGGCTAGTGTTCAAGGACAACGATATCGGAGTCCTAGTTTTTGGGGATATCGGATCATCAGTTCACTGGTGCAGTCTGAACTACAAATGGAGGGTCAACATCACCATACCCCAGTTCCCCGATGGCAGCCTTGTGTTACTTAAACTTCCCACTAGTATCTTCCCCAACATCTATCACACCGACGAAGAAGCCTCGATGATGATATACGAGAAGTCCGACACAGCCTGCGTTCAGGTTCCGTTCTGGATAGAGTACTGGGGCCCGACATATGTTTGGGTGTGGATCAAGGCAAGCGGTACAGATTACACCATCTACTTCACAGACGATCCCGCATACGCAACGGACGGCTACAATAAGGAGTACCTGTTCTGGCTCATAGATACCTTTGATGGAACGAGCATCAACCCCGTGCTTTGGAACGATCTCGCGGACGCTTACCTCGATGGGAACGGTCACCTCGTAGTTCCAGGGGGAACAGAGAAGCTTGCCCTCCAGACGGCAGAGGCGATAGACGGGACATTCTTCGTAAGGTTCAGAATGAAACCGGAATATACCAGTCTCGACTTTGACGGTGGAGTTGAGCTGGAGTTTAACTACACAGAGTACCAGCAGACTGGAGACTACCTAAAGGTCGTGATAAACTACGAAGGACCCCAGTTATATGACATCACGAACATCCAAATCCCGATAAGGTTAAGTGCCGCGAATATAAGCGGCATAAACTACGACCCAACGACAAATATGGCAAATATATCCGTGTATTCGGACGAGAGCTTCCAGAATCCACTGCCATTCTGGATAGAGTACTGGAACTCAAACGGGGCGCAGGTATGGGTAAAGGCCAACCTCACTTACATTGGTAGAGGATGGAGCATAACAGGATGGATTTACTACTACACCACTACCGTGTACATCAGGTACAACACCGGCACGCTCACAAGGGGAGATGGAAGCAAAGTCTTCGAGTTCTTCGACGATTTCAGCGGAACCACTCTGGACACCGCAAAGTGGCACACATCAGGAAACCCCAGCGTTAGCAATGGCCTCTTGTACCTGCCAGCTGAGAGCTGGATATGGACAGTTGAGACATTCCCGAACACATACATCCTAGACTTCCGCGCAAAGTTAGTGGATAATCCTGGAATAATGTGGAACATAAACCCCACCTCTGGATGGGGGCGCATAGAGGACATCAACTACTATGGAGATCAGCTCGGATACCTCTGGAACTTCAATGTACTAAACGGAGAATGGTACGGATGGTACGACAACGGAATCTCCGAGTACACGATGAACTCGTTCAACAACATTGAAGTACGCATCACGCCCACTTCGACGAAGATATACCAGTTCAGTGACTGGCTAAACAAGGAACTGAAGAGCTTCTACACATTTAACAGATGGAATGGATACAACCTGGCCAACCGCGCCCTCGGCCTCGAGCAGTGGACCAACGGACCTAGCGAGTATGACTGGATCTTTGTCCGCAAGTATCTGGCGGATGAATACCTCAGCTATACAACAACAAGGGTCTCAGGAAGTACCCAGACCATCATGGAAGAGGACACTCTTCAATTCATAGATGACAACCCATCCTACGAGGATCACGGAGGAGACACCCTTGCCCTTCTGGAGAACTGGGGGAACAGCTTAATATCCGGCAGTACCTCGGTGCTATCCGACTATCACAGATACCAGGTTGTGTTCAGGCCAGGAGCTACCAACATAGAGCTCAGCTTTGAAGACATCGATAGCACCGCCAGGAGCGTATCCTACACTCTGGACAAGCAGGTGAGTTCTCCAGTTAAAGTGGGGATAGTCATAGACAGTCAGGGCAGCATTCTCAACACAGCATACTTCGACTGGATAGTTATCGGCAGGATGCCCTACTACACTGTGGATCCCATAGATGTGGGAAGCAGCGGAATCGAATCCGCTCCAGAGACCGAGGGAGCATACGACGCCCGCGCCTACGACCTCCAGCCATTGATATCCTGTATAATCGGCCAGAGGTACTTTGGAACATACGAGGGAGTGTCCTTCTTTGAGCGCCTTGAAAACAGTGTAACCAATCACGACCGCTACTTCCAGCTAGCAAAGAAGATGCAGGATGAACTCGGAATAAAATACGGCGATGAGTACTATCCCATCGGGCTGGTCAGCTTTATGGTTCCAAACGCAGACTACGACCAGAAGCTCTTTGACCTCTTCAACAACTTTGGAATACTCGTAGAAGAGGGACAAAGTAGCGTGGACTACTACTTCCTCAACTACTACTTTGGAAGGATAGCTAAAAAGACAGGCTACCGCGTCTGGGGCATTTCATACGGCACCAGCGCTCTTACAGGAGACCTGAGCGTGGTGCCTTTCTTCATTGACAATGAAACCGCCACCGCCATACTGGGACCGACGGGTGCACAAGACCTACTAAAGAGGTGAAATTATGTCGCTGGAAGACTTCCTTTATAACATAGGTGAAGCGGTGGACTCCGGAATTCACAAACTAATTGAGTTTATCAACCCCTCTCCATCAGAAGAGCCACCCACTTTCAGATACCTTACACGGCTGATAAAGAAGGATTTAACAACCCACGAGTTCCTCAGCCTTAAGCTCCAAATTGCATTCTTAATCTATCTCCTGACAAACCTCGCAGTCCTGTTCCTAAAGCTTAATCCTCTCTGGCTCGTGGGGATAGCCCTGATATACTTCCTCTACCTTCGCTACCTGCTCACAAGAAACAGGGAGTTTTTCATAGAGCCAGAGCCGTACAGATTATTCTACTACTCCATTTCCCTAATATCCTTTGGTGCGTTCCTTGGCTACTCCCTCATCAGGAAAATCGCCACTAGCATCTACCATTACTACGGATACCTTGTGCTTGTGTTCATAGCAGTCATGACATTCAGATGGTACTTCAAGGCTAAATACGGACGTGACTGGACCTACGGCGTTGTGGAGGAAATTAGGGAAGACGTTGTGAAGGTATTCGTCCACGACGATATTGCCGCCAACGTCAAGCCAGGTCGCTACTGGGTCGATGCCGTCGATGACTTAGAGGTCGGAAGGGTGGTGAAGCTAATCGTGGAGGACAGACGGCTGAGAGGTGCGGTGCCGACTAAGATCATAGAGGTCTACCTGTCCTCCCAGACCTCAACGGAGCCGAAAGAAGAAAGCGAGTGAAGGATTAATAGGTAAACCGAATGGCAGGGCTCAACCAGGTTGGTTTTGGCAAACCCGAACCCTTCTCTTTTTATCTGTAGGGGCTCAACACTGCAACATCCCGGAACTATCAGTGCAGACTCCTCCATCTCCACGAATTCATATCCGAGGCCATCGCAGATTCTCTCGATGAACCGCTTGAGGTCATCCCACCGCTCGATTCGAGTGCGATAGTACACCGTGTGTCCCAAAATATCACCACAAAGAGTAAGAAGTAAAACTTTAAAAAGTTTTTGATTTTGCAATGTACTGTCGTAATCAGGGAAATGCTTTAAGACAAAGAAGGAGAATAGCTGGGGGATGATGACTAAACCCGTTGCCGATAAAAGATGAGGAGAGGATCGACTAGCTGACTAAAGCTCCCCGCAGAGCTTGACGAAATTGCGGTAAACGTCGCTTCCCCGCTCGGTGTGGGCGACCTCCGGATGGAACTGAACGCCGTAGATTGGCAATTCATCGTGCTTCATAGCCTCGATCGGACAGGTCTCACTCTTTGCCAGAAGTTTGAAGCCAGGTGGGAGCTCCTTCACCTCGTCCATATGGCTCTCCCAAACCTTGAGTCTCTTCGGAAGTCCCCTGAAGATGTCGTTCTCTTCGAGTATCTCAATCTCCACGAGGCTGTACTCAGCCTTCTCACCCCTGCCGACCTTACCGCCGAAGTACTTCGCTATGAGCTGGTGGCCGAGGCAGATGCCGAGGATGGGCACGCTGAACTCGTCGTAGTGCTCCAGAATCGCCTCGCAGTTGCCAGTTTTGTTTATGTCCGGTCCCCCAGAGAAGATTATTCCCTTAGGCTTCATCGCCTTGATTTCTTCGAGGGGCGTAGTGTTGGGGATTATCTTCGCCTCGACGCCGAGGTATCTAAGAGTACGCCAGATCCTGTGGACGTATTGGCCGCCGTTATCCATTATGATTATCATCTAATCACCTCATTCGAACTCTATCGTCGCTGGCGGCTTGTTGGTGATGTCATACAGCACCCTACCAACCTCTGGAATCTCGCTCGTTATCCTGAAGGCTATCCTCTGGAGAACCTCAAAGGGGACGTTCATGGCATTTGCAGTCATGCCGTCGAGGCTCTCCACGACCCTAACGGCAATCGTCTCCTTGTAGGCCCTTATGTCACCCTGAACGCCGACGGTCTTGACGCCCAGCAGAACCGCGAAGGCCTGCCACGGCCTCAGTCCAGCTTTAGCTATCTCCTCCTCCACGAGGGCGTTGGCCTCCCTGACGATGGCGACCTTTTCGGGGGTAACCTCCCCAAGAACCCTGACGGCCAGTCCAGGGCCCGGGAAGGGCATCCTGTTGTATATCTTCTCCGGAAGGCCGAGCTCCTTTGCCAGTTCCCTGACTTCATCCTTGTAGAGGTCCCTCAACGGCTCGATAAGCTTGAGGTTCAGCCTCTCCGGCAGTCCGCCGACGTTATGGTGGCTCTTTATCTTGCCCTGGCTCTCTATCCAGTCTGGAGCTATCGTGCCTTGAATCAGGAACTCCGCGTCTATTTCCCTCGCAACCTCCTCGAACACCTCTATGAAGACCCTGCCTATTATCTTCCTCTTCTCCTCGGGGTCGGTTATGCCCTTGAGGGCCTCGAAGAACCTCTCCTGAGCGTCAACGTAGTGAAGGTTCATACCGAGCTCGTCCCTGAAGGTCTTCACCACGAACTCCGGTTCGCCCTTCCTTAGGAAGCCAGTGTTCACGAAGACCGCGTGAAGTTTATTCCCGATGGCCCTGTGGGCTAAAACAGCAGCGGTCGAGCTGTCAACGCCGCCGCTGAGCGCTATGATGGCCTTCCCATCGCCAACGGTCTCCCTAATCTCTCTAACCTTCTCCTCTATGAAGCTCTCCCACATGAGCATCACCTTTTCCTTCACATTGGACAGTCAATTTATAAATCTATCCTGTAGCAAATCCTCACGTTTATGTCAAAACTTCGTCAAGCCTGTCTTCCTCCAAAGCCTCCCTTATCTCCATAGCTATCCTCCTGCCTGTGCTAACGGGCTCGTCGTACCTCAGCCAGCTGTAGGGCGAGCCATGGATGAAGGGGTTCGTGCCAGCCACTATTCTGGCCGAAATCTCGAAGACGACGAACTTCAAATCCTCCGTGAAGACCCCCTCGAGGCAGAAGGGGCCCCAGAGACCGCCCATGAGTTCTTCGGCAGCTTTAATCACCCTCTCGCCGGCCTCGATAACGTCCATAAGCAGGCTTTCCCTCAGGACTATGGGGATGTTGCCTATAACCGTATAGTTCGGCTCAACGCCGAGATCAAGCTGCTCCTTAGCGGGAATCCTTCCCAACGAATCGGCGTTTGCTTCATACCTCCTGTCGATGCTCATGAGCTCCAGCTCGCGGTTGAGCTTCGAGTAAAAGTAGTGGGGATAGACCGGCACTCCGAGGACGTACTCCTGTATCTGAACGTTGAATAGGTCTTCCTTGCTTTTTGCGCCTATCTTTTCCGCCTTCCCCCAGAAGTCCTCAGGACTCTTCGCCAGGAAGTAGCCCTTGCCGCCCCTAGCACCGTGAGGCTTGACTATGACTGGGCCGTCTATGTCATCTGGATCCTCATAGACCCTCGGAAGCCTGAGCTTGGCCTTTTCGAGCCACTTCCGCTCGAGGTTCCTGTCGCTCTCCCATTTGAGAACGGCCTTGTTGCCATAATAGGGAACCCTCATTCCTTCAACTACCTCGATGCCGAGGTGTGCCACGAAAGAACCAGTTGGGATGACTATTGCATTCAGCCTAAGAAGCCCCTCTTCTGGATAATCGCCCTCTATGAAGTGGTCCGCAACCGGAAAGTACTTCGTGTAAAGGGGCTTGACCCTCACCTTCCCGAAGGCTACCGTTTCGAAGCCCTCATCCTTGGCCCCCTTCAAAATTTGAAGGGCGGAGTGGGAAGCGTAGGTCGCTATCCTCATTCCCCCTCACCCAAAAGCTTTGGAAGCGAGCGGTGGATATTTTCCAGCTCTTCCAAAGGTCTCCTCAGCAGAGTCCCACCGTTCCATTTGAAGACCACTTCCCTTCCTCCAGCCCTGCCGATGACGGCGAAGTCCCTGAAGATGCCCTTGAGGGTCTCGAGGTTCTCCTCGGGAAAGGCTACAATGTAGCGTCCGTGGCTTTCAGAGAAGGCCACATCAAGTGGGCCGAGACTTCCCTCGACCAGAATCTTCGAGAGGTCAACCGTGAAACCAACCTTTCCAGCCATCGCCATTTCAGCTAGGGCCACCGCGATGCCGCCCTTGGAAACGTCGTGAACTGCTTTGACCCAACCAAGCTTGATGGCCTGAAGCACCGCATCGGCGTTTCTCTTTTCCTCATCGAGCCGGACTCTTGGTGCCATGCCTCCATCAACACCGAGAACCCTGAAGAGTTCGCTTCCGCCGAGTTCTCTCCTCGTAAAGCCCACGACTCCAATGAGCAGACCCTCCTCAAGGCCAAATTCTGGTATCTCCTCAAGCCTCACTTTTCCGAGACCAGCAACCACAGGTGTGGGCCTTATTGGCTTTCCGGCAACTTCGTTGTAGAAGCTGACGTTTCCGCTGACGTATGCCAGGCCGAAGGCACTGGCAGCATCGGCAAGTCCCCTGACTGTCTCGGCGAAGCTCCAGTAAACCTCCGGCCTCTCAGGCGAAGCGAAGTTCAGGTTGTCAACTAAAGCCAGGGGTTCAGCTCCGACGCTTACGAGGTTCCTGACAACCTCGGCGACGGCTCCCATAGCCCCGTGGTAGGGGTTCAGGCAGCTGTGGCGTGGATTTCCATCTGCCACGAACGCCAAACCATACTCCTCGTTTATCTTCAGAACTGCCGCATCCCTTCCTGGCTTTACAACGGTCCTCCCCTGAACCTCGTGGTCGTATTGCTCCCATATCCAAGCCTTGCTCATTACGTTCGGGCTGCCCCAGACGAGTTCGAAGGCTTCCTCAAAGCCCACTTCTGGAGCGGGAACGTCCCTCTCGATGCTGTACGGCTTCGTAGACCATTCTATGGTTGGAACCTCGATCAGCAGGTCTATCGGCAGGTCGGCGACCTTCTCACCGTGCCAGTAGACGATGAAGCGCGGCTCCTCGATGATCTCCCCAACTACCGTCCACTCGAGCTCGTATTTTTCGAATATCTTCCCCAGCGCTTCGACGTCCCCGGGCTTAACTGCAAAGAGCATCCTCTCCTGACTCTCCGAAATCATGACCTCCATCGCGTTCATCCCTGGCTCCCTCTGGGACACGCGGTCCGCGTAAATCACCGCACCGAAGCCCTTCTTTCCTGCCATCTCAGAAGCGGCACAGGTCAAGCCACCGCCGCCCAAATCCTTGAGGGCCCTGACCTTGCCCGTGTAGACCGCCTCGAGCGTGACCTCAATGAGGAGCTTCTCGGTGAAAGGATCGGGGATCTGAACGGCCGAGCGGTCTTCTTCCTCGGCGTCCTCGCTCAGCTCCTCGCTGGCGAAGGTTACCCCATGGATTCCATCCCTTCCAGTTCTGTTGCCAACGAGAATGAGCTTCAGATCTGCTTCAGTGACGTAGCTGTGAACTAAATGTTCGGGCTTCATTATTCCAACGCAGGCGACGTTGACAAGGGTGTAATTATCGAGGCTCTCATCGAACTCAGTTTCTCCCCCAACGGTCGGAACACCTATCCTGTTGCCGTAGTCGGCTATTCCCTTCACCACGTACTCGAAGAGGTACCGATTGCGCTCCTTCTTAGGAGGCCCAAAGCGTATGGGGTCGAGGAGCGCTATGGGTCGAGCACCCATACAGAGGATGTCCCTCACTATTCCCCCAACGCCAGTAGCCGCCCCGCCGTAGGGCTCGACCGCGGAGGGATGATTGTGGCTCTCTATTCCCACCACTATCCAAGTTTCATCGTCGAACCTCACTATTCCAGCGTCTTCACCGGGGCCGAGGATGACGTGCTCGTTTTTTGTAGGCAGAAGCTTAAGCCACGGGCGGCTTGATTTGTAGGAGGCATGCTCGCTCCACATGACCTCAAGCATCGCCCACTCAACTTCGTTCGGCTCCCGGCCGAGCCTCTCGCGGATGAGCTTCTCCTCGTGATGGAACATTGCTTTTCACCTCTTTGCATACTCAACCATCGAGCGGAAGACCTTCAGACCGTCTTCACTCCCTAAGAAGCGGTCGCTGGCTCTCTCCGGGTGAGGCATGGTTCCGAGGACGTTGCCCTTCCCGTTGGCTATGGCCGCTATGTTGAGCAGTGAGCCGTTCGGGTTGGCTTCCCCGGTGACGTTCCCCCGCTCATCGCTGTACTGGAGGACCATGCGAACCTTTGAGGGCTCATCAACGTAGTAATTGCCCTCGGCGTGGGCTATTGGCATTCTTATCACTTCACCGGGCCCGTAGAACTGAGTGAAGGCTGTCTCGGTGTCGACGATCCTGAGGTGAACCCACTTACAGATGAACCTCGGAATCCTGTTGGGTCTCAGAGCACCCGGGAGGAGGCCGGATTCAGTCAGTATTTGAAAGCCGTTGCAGATGCCGAGGACAGGCTTTCCGTCCTTTGCCAGCTCCTTCACTTCCTCCATTATTTCCTGCCTCGCCGCGATCGCTCCAGCACGTAGATAATCGGCGTAGCTGAAACCCCCAGGAAGGACGACGCCATCAAAATTCTTGAGCGAGGTTCTGTACCAGATTCTCTCGGCCTCGCCGCCGGCCTTTCTTATTGCCCGCTCGGTCTCGAAGTCGCAGTTGGTTCCAGGGAAAACTATAACCGCGAAGCGGGGCACCTCAGCTCACCTTTTCGATGCTGTACTCGTAGGTGTGTATGACGGGATTAGCCAGCAGCCGCCTGCACATCTCCTCAACTTCCCTCTCTGGATTATCGCTCTCCAGCTCAAACTCAAAGCACTTCGGAACTTTGAGGCGCCCAACGGAGTAGCCGAGGTTTCTAAGGGCCTTTCCTATCACCCTTCCCTCGGGGTCGTTGAGACCCTCCTTAAGGCGGACGGTTACCCTAACTTTCCATTTCATGGCCATCACCTTACCAGAAAAGTGTAAAAATTTAGAGTTTTTAAGGGTTATTTTAACAGAAAAGTGTCAAAAATGCGCCAGCTCCAGCGCGAGCCTTACGGAATCCTCCGGGCTCTCTGTGAAAACTACCTAACCCTTTCCCTGTGGTCAAAGTGCCCATCGGGAACAAGCTCCCTGAGGAGATCGCTCATGTAGTCGGTTCCCGTGAGGACGATCACAGGTATTCCGAGGTTGTAAGTCATCATTGTCTGACCATAGTCCCGAAACCATCGCCGAGGACAACAAGGACGTCGGCTGAATTCACCAGGACGACGCTCCTGCAGACCGGTCGAGGCCAATCTTTATCCCGACGGAGTTGCTCCCGTTGCTCTCTTCCAAGTACGACAGGATTCCGACGACGGTTCCACCCCTCCTCCTGAAATCCTCCGAGACGACTCTCATTACCCCCTTGTCCCCCATGAGGAGAACGACATCTGTATGAAGCGTCTTCATGAAGACCCAACTTCCTCTCGGTCTCAGGGAAGACAAAGAAGAGGAAGCTTGATACATCTGAACAAAAAAGCAAAGATGAGAAGGAGTACTTATTTTTTTAAGAATGTTTGATCGCCATCATTAAGAATAAGCTCGCAAAGAGCGCAAGGATTCCAGATACAACATAAGCGCCTCCAAGGCCAAAGATATCAGCAATGAGCCCAACTGCAATGTTGGCAAGCATCGAGAACATACCTCCTATCGTGCTAAGTGCGGATGTAACGGTAGAGCGGATTGGAGAGGGTATAAGCTCGTTTCTGAATGTTATCATGGCGGGTGCTCTAATGGCTATTATTATCTCAAAGAGAGTTATGAGTGCGAGGAGGGATAAGAGGCCCTTAACAATGCCCATTGCGATTATCAGAAGACCCATCAACGGCGTTGTGATTGCTAAAATTTTCCTGTGGTCCATGAACCTAGAGAGCCTGAGAGACACGAATCCCCCGAAAGACGTTGAAAGTATCAGCAGGGGATAAACGTAACCTATACTGCTTTCCCTGAGTCCGGCTTCCTTTGCAAGAACCATCCAGAACATGAAGAACGAGCGACCTGCGAACGACAGGAAGAAACTCGCAACGAGAAGATAGTGGAGAGTCCTTTCCCGGGCTATATGTTTCAATCCATCCTTAAGGATTTCTCCGTAAGGTTTTGCCTTTCCGTGGCCATAGTTTTCCTCAAGGAAGAGGAGTGCCAGCAGGGAAGCGCTTATCCCACAGATGCCGGCCAGGAGTATGGGAAGGTTAAGGGCATAGCGTGAGATGGTTCCAGCAACAAAGCCAGCTACTGTCCCTAAAATGCCGTTTATAATCCTCATGCGACTGAAGACCATGTGAGCCCTCTTTTTATCGCCTTTAATGGTATCATAGAGCCAGGGAGTGAGCGTTCCGCTCATAAAGGCACTTCCAATACCAGCCAGAGCAAATGCCAGGGCTATTATAAAAAAGCTGCTCGAACAGGCGATTATGATAAGAGAGACTCCAAATAGCAAGATACCAACCGCGTAGTTAAGCCTTCGCCCGTACCTGTCAGCCAGACCTCCCGTCGGGAAGTCCGTTATGAATGTAAGGAAAGATGAAACCGACTGAAAAAAGCCGATTTGAGCAAATGAGATTCCCAAACTCCTAAGCCAGATTGTGAGATACGGGCCCATTAAGTGAGTCATCCACGCCCCTAAGGAGGATACGAGTAAGTATCCCTTTTCTGGTGAAATCTTTTTCACTAGTTCTCCCCCCATTTCTTGATATCCTGCCCAGAGACAAAGAGGAAAAAGATAAAGATTTATATCCATTCGTCGATGTCCTCGTCACACCCACCTCCGTTGCATTTTGTATTCACTTCAACTTCTAGTCCATCAATATCTAAAACCAGCCCTTTGATTGTTTTCTTCTTTATCTGTCCTAGCAACTAAATCACCTCGTAGTAAAGAGATCTATATCATTCTATACGGCCCCATACTAACCTACTAATGTGTACGTCGTGGAATACTTTTTCTTTCCCAAGCAACATACAATACAACAAATCTGGATTCTTGAAGTTTTTGTACAATGAATATATTCTGCCAGCACATGGCTCACACACTTCTTTGAATTTACACACGTTACACTTGGCGGTTCCATACTTCTGGTAATGAAGAAGTTCTGAATCCCCGTTCATCCAGGATATGTATATATCCCTCAAACTTTCGACATAAATATTTCCTAGTGAGTGGTGGTGTGTCGATCTAAAATAGTGACACGGATAAACTGTGCCATCAAAATTTATGGCAAGCTGATGAATTAGTGCAGTACAAGTATAATTTGAGCAAGTATAATTTGAGTCAGGGTTTGTAGAATCGATCTTAAACTGATCTTTGAGTTTGTGTATTTTTAGCATGCTCCTAATCTCGTCTAATTTTTCATCTGGAAAACAAACATTATTCTTTTTTGCTTCACCAACTAGGGAGGGGATAGTTAACAGAAGCTTTGAAACGCCTATTGACTTCAAAAATGAAGCATATTCTTGAATATTGTCAATTATGTCTTTTGTTAGTTGAGTATTAACAGTAACCCTAATACCAGCATCTACAAGGAGTTTTATCCCAGATATGGTCCTTTCAAAGGTTCCTTTACCTCTAATTTTTTCGTGCATCTCTTTTAGTCCTTCAAGACTAACTTGAACTCCATTTATGTTGCACTCTTTCAAAACACTTACTATGTCTTCGTTCAATGTCGTTGCATTGGTAAATATTGTTATCCTAAACCCTAATTTGTTAGCAAGATTAAGAATTTCTGGAAATTTTGGATGGAGGGTAGGCTCTCCTCCAGTCAACGTTACGTGATGTGCGCCAAGATCCCTAGCATCTGTGAGGACTTCTTCAATTTTCCTAAAAGGCAATATAATCTTTGCGTTTTTCAAGTCTTCCAGATAACAATGTTTACATTTTAAATTACATGACGATGTTATTGAGAGGTCAACACTCCGTAGACCTAACTTCGCCTCCATCAAACTCCCCCCACGTTTATTCCGAATAGATTATTAAAAATATAATAAAAATCAAAACATCAGATCTTTGCAGTATCCCTCATCTCCATTAACTTTTGTGTTTATTTCAACGTCGAACTCCTCATCAATTTCTAAAGCTAAAATCTTAGTTTTTTGTTTGTTCTCCACTTTCTCCACCCCCAATTTTTCTTTGCCTCATCGTTATCTCAGCATACTATTGTTGAGTTTTAATATATTTAAGTTTTTCGTAAACTTAAAGTTCATAAATAAAGTTAATAAATTTCTAAAAAAAAAAGTAACACATAAAAAGCTTCTTTTCACAAATCCAGGATTTTTAAGAAAGTAAAATTATAAAAAGTAACCGAACAATTGGAAATTATGTAACAACCTTCTCAAGCTCGCCCAGCTCAATCGCGCGCTTGATCTCAAGCGCCACCCTTCTACCCGTGCTCATCGGTCTCCGCCATAGGGCGTTGCCGTAGGGATGGCCCATCGCCATGTGGATGTTCGTTCCGCCGCCGGTTCTTGGGGCAACGTCGTAAATGTAGAAGTTGAGGTCCTTGTCAACGGCCGTCTGGAGAGTGAAGGGTCCGATTATTCCCGGGGAATAATAGCGCTTCGTGGCTTCAACGTACTTCTCGGCCATGTCAAAGACCTTCTCAAGCAGGCTCTCCCTGAGCGTCGATGAAGCATGGCCGCAGACAGTGTATTCTGGCTCAAACTGGTGCTCGGGCAGGGTGAGTTGCTGGGAAGCGGGCAGGCGAACGTGGCCATCTAAGCTCGTCTCGAAGCGCCAGTCTATTCCCAAAAGCTCGATTTCCCCATCGATAGGCGAGTAGAAGAAGTCGAAGTTGAACACGGGGCCGATTATGTAGCGCTCGATTCTGGCCCTGCTCAAATCTTCCTCCGTGATTACCCCAAGCTTAATCAGCCTCTCCGACTTCTCGCGGAACTCCTTGTAGCTTGCAGCGGTGAAGAAGCCACGCTCAAGCCTCTTCTTGGCGTGAGGAAGCTTGACGATGACTAAACCGATTTCGTCGATCTCTTCGGGCTTAACAGGCTCTGGGTAAGGCAGGTCAGCCTTCTCGAGCAGCCAGTAGTAGCTCTTTTCCTCGCTCCTCTCCTCACTCCTGAGGAGGTTTCTGCTACCAAAGAGCGGAACGAGGAAGTCGTTTTCGACGCGGTCTATTCCGGTATAGACAATGAACGAGCGGTTAGGGACGAAGATAACATTCCTCCTCCTGAGCTCATCCTGGACATCAATCACCTGGGCGAACTTTTCGAGAACTATAACCTCATCGATGAACCCCTTGGTTAAACCGTCTCTCGTCTTCCTCAGCTTGAAGTATTCCGTGTAAGTCCTGTGCCTGCCCCTCTGGGCAATGACAAGCGTTGGCAGGCCCTCTTCCTTGGCCCCGTCCACTATATCAAGTGCTGAGTGACTGCCGATTACACCCACCGTTATCTTCTCCGGCTCGTACTTCTCAAGAACTCCCAAAATCTCCTCGCGGCTTATCATCCCGACCACCTCAGCAGGCCAAAGGCTCGAAATCTTTACCGAACTCCCTCATCAGCCTGATCCTCTTCTCGATGCTCTCTCTCGTTCCAACGTCCTTCCTGCAGAACAGCTCACCCTTAACGTGGGAGATTCCTTCCGAGGCTATCCTCTCGGCTTCCTCAAGCGTATCTGCTACACCAACCACCGCCAAGGCACGTGAGCCGAGTAAAGTGAGGTTCTCGTCAATTGAGGCGTAGTAGAGCTTCGCTCCCGTCTCGACTATGGCCTTCTCATTGAGTTCTATCCTGACACCCTTAACCGGGTGCGTTGGGTATCCCTCGGGCGCGAGGTACTTCACGACGGTGGCCTTCCTCTCGAACTCGGCTTTCTTTAAGCTCCCGTCGACGATTCCCTCCGCTATTTCAAGGAGGCTTGTCTCCAGAAGCGGGAGGACGTTCATCGCCTCAGGATCTCCGAAGCGGGCGTTGTACTCGATTATAACAGGACCATCCTTGCCCAGCATGAACTGGCCGTAGAGAATGCCTTTGTAGGGGATTCCCTCTTTTCTCATCGCCTTAACCGTCGCCCTGAGCGTCTCCAAAGCCTTCTCATAGTCTTCCTTTGTTACAAAGGGGAGCAGATGATTCGCACAGGAGTAGCTCCCCATTCCTCCGGTTATGGGACCTTCGTCGTTCTCGTAGGCGTGCGGATAATCCTGGGCAAGGGGCATTGGAAGAACCCTCTTCTCGTCCGTGAAGACCTGGAAGGTGAACTCCACTCCATCGGTCCTCTCCTCGATGAGGACTTTGCCGTCCTTTCTGATAAGCTCCTCAGCGTAGACCTTGGCCTCGTCGTTGTCCTCTAGCTGGTAGCCGACGACCTTAACTCCCTTGCCGCCGGTAAGGCCGAGGGGTTTAACAACGACCGGCCTCCCGAAGTCGTCTATCCAGGATTTCATCTCGGCAACGTCCTCAAAGACCCTGAAGAGCTTCCTTCCAGGGATTTTGTGCTTCTCCATCAGCGCACGGGCAAAGGCCTTGTTGGTTTCGAGCTTGGCAGCCTCCTTACTCGGCCCAACAGTTGGGATGCCGTTTTCCTCCAGAACATCCACGATACCGGCTTCGAGAGGGGCCTCGGGACCGATGAAAGCGAGCTCGACTCCCCACCTCTCTGCATACTCGAGAACCTTGGGAACGTCGGTCTCCTTCGCCAGGCTGTACTCCTTCGCAAGCCTCTTAAGTCCGGGATTAACATGCTTTGAGACAACGTAGAGCTCGGCCCCGGCCATTACAAGAGCCTCACCTATGGCGTTCTCCCTACCGCCGCCACCAACAAGCAGAACCTTCATGATATTCACCATAAACTTGTCAAAAACTTCAGTTTTTAAGCTTTGTTTTTACACAAAAACGGCAAAATTTATAAAGGTCAACGACGAACGAACTCCGGTGAAGACCATGAAGGTGCTCGTTGTTATGGGCAGCAGGAGCGACTTGCATATAGCAGAGAAAGTTACCGCGGTCCTAGAGGAGTTCGGCGTTGAATACGATCTCGAGGTTGCTTCAGCCCACAGGAACCCAAAAAAGGTCGAGGAGTTGGCAAAGAAGGACTATGATGTTTTCATAGCGATAGCAGGCCTGAGTGCGGCCCTGCCGGGCGTCATAGCCGCCCACACGGTTAAGCCGGTCATAGGTGTCCCCGTTTCGGCCAAACTGGGCGGCCTCGATGCACTGCTCAGCATCGCCCAGCTCCCACCGGGCGTTCCCGTCGCCACCGTTGGCATAGACAACGGCAAGAACGCTGCTCTGCTCGCGATTGAGATTCTGGCACTGAAAGACGAAGACTTGAGAAGGAAGCTGAAAGAGTACAGGGAGAAGATGCGGGCGTAGGCCCGCAGTTTAGAGCGGGCTTATTTCACCCCACATTATTTTAGCAAGTTTTCGCTTATTTTAGCTTACTCTATGGAACATCAAAATCCTTTTAAATCTTTGCTTCTTCCGTCGAACTGTAACAAAATGTTAATCATAGGAGGTGCTTCCTCCTCTCGTAGTCCTGGGAGTGCCAGTCGGCGCTCCTGGTTCTCAGTTCCACCATGTGGGCGACCCTCTCAGCCCTCTTCTTCGCTTCCTGAACATCCCTGCCCCAGGCCAAGGCAATACCCAGGCGCCTTCCAGGGTAAGCCCCGGGCTTTCCAAAGAGCCTTATAGTTGTGTTGGGCACACTTAACGCCTTAGTCAGCCCTCTAAAGCGCGGGGAGAACCCCGAGACGTTGGCCTTGATGACGTGGGTTGCGGCTGGAGTAAGCATCGGGAAGAGTCTGTACCCATCGACCCATTCGCCCGGTATCGGGAGGCCAAGAACTGCCCTCAGGTGGAGGCCGAACTCCGAGAAGCCGGACGGATGGGAGGCGAGCGTTACCATACCTGTGTCGTGGGGCCTCGGGGAGACCTCGTTGGCCCAGACTTTATCGCCCTTGACAAACATCTCAACGCCGAAGAGGCCGAGGCCGCCGAGGACATCTGTGATGCGCTTGGCTATCCTGTAAACCTCGCGCTCGGCCTTCTCGCTTATCTCCGCCGGCTGCCAGCTGGCGTGGTAGTCACCGTCGATCTGGTAGTGGCCAACCGGTTTGGGGAAGGTGGTAACTATTTCACCGTTCTCGTCAAAGTGCCTCACAGCCAGCTCGGTTATCTCGACGTCGAAGTCAATGTGTTCTTCAACGATTATCTTGTCCGAACTACCGCGGGCTTTCTTCTTGGCCTCCTCCCAGGCCTTCGGAACGTCTTCGGGGCCCTTAACGAAGTAGGAGCCTTTTCCAGAAGAACTCATTATGGCCTTGGTGTGGCAGGGGTAGCCTATCTTCTCGCAGGCCTCGTAGAGCTCATCGAGCGTTGTCGCGTAGGCATAGCACGAGGTTGGAACCTTAGCTTCCTTCGCTAAAGTCTCCCTTGTCCTCTCACGGTGCATGGCTATCCACGTTGCTTTGGCGTTTGGGACAACAAAATAGCCTTCATTTTCAATCTCAAAGAGCGCATCCAAGTTTATGGCTTCAATCTCGGGGATTATTGCGTCAGGCTTCTCCCTCTCCACGACACTCCACAAGAAGTCCTTGTCCTTCATGTTGCCCACATAAGAGCGGTGAGCAACCTGCATAGCAGGGGCGTTGGCGTAGCGGTCAACGGCTATGACCTCAACGCCCAGGCGCTGGGCCTCTATAGCTATCTCCTTCCCGAGCTCGCCGCTACCGAGGAGAAGTATCTTCTGGGCAGAATCCGTCATGGCGGTTCCAAGCTCATCCCTAAGCTTCACCATGAAAATCACCTCAAGGTTTGACGTTAAAATGTTAAAATTTGCAAGTATTTAAGCCTTTTTAAGCAAAAAAATGGCAAATTTTTTAAGCTCTTCCGCGAACCAGCCAGTGGTGATGCTCATGCTGACCTATGCCCAAGCAGGAGTTGATGACGAAAAGACCTCAAAGGCCCTGAAGGGAATAATCTCACTCGCAAAGAAGACCTTCGAGTTCAGGAAGGGTAAAATCGGTGAGCCGGCCGAAGATCTCGGCCACTACGCAGCCTTGATGGACTTCGGAAGCTTTTACCTCGCCATGACCACGGACGGAGTTGGCACAAAGGTGCTCGTTGCTGAGGACGTTGGAAAGTTCGACACCATAGGAATAGACATGATAGCCATGAACGTGAACGATTTGCTCTGCGTCGGTGCAGAGCCCGTTGCCTTGGTCGATTACCTTGCCGTTAAGGAGCCGGACGAGGGAGTCTTCAGCGAGATAGCGAAGGGCCTCTATGAGGGGGCAAAGCAAGCGGGAATAGCCATAGTGGGCGGCGAAACGGCTGTAATGCCTGACTTGATAAACGGCTTCGATTTAGCCGGAACCGCCATCGGTGTCGTCGAGAAAGACGGAGTAATAACGGGCGAGAAGATAAAGCCCGGAGACGTGGTCATTGGAGTTTCCAGCTCAGGGATACATTCAAACGGCCTAACCCTTGCCAGAAAGCTCCTCATCCCGAAGTACGGCCTCGACTACGAGTACGAGGGCAGAAAGCTCTGGGAGCTTCTCCTTGAGCCCACGAGGATTTACGTGAAGCCCGTGCTTGAGCTTTTGAAGAGCGTTGAGGTTCACGGGCTGGCACACATCACCGGCGGCGGCCTGCTCAACCTCAATCGCCTGACGAACCACGGTTTCAGGCTGGAGATGCCGCCCATCGAGGGCATATTCAAGCTGATCTACGAGAACGGCGTTCTGCTGGAGGAGATGTTCAGGGTCTTCAACATGGGAGTGGGCTTCGCTGTCATAGTCCCCCAAGAGGGGAAGGAGGAGGCCCTCGAAATTCTCAGCAAACACTACGAAAGCTTTGAGCTCGGAATGGTTACAAAGGAGCCGGGAATAGTCGTGGAGAACTACGGAATAAGGCTTTAAACACTCTTTCCAATTTTTCTCTGTGAATCCAATGGAAATGACCGTCAAGAGAAAGGCCTTCCTCGAGGAACTTCCGAAGGTCGTAGATGATGCCGTTAGGGAGTATGGCCCGAGACTGAGGAGAATAGAAATAGCGGAAGACGAGAAGGGCTGCTACACAGTTTTCATAACCTACGAGTCTGACTTCAAGCCTCCCCGGTGAGCCTTCTGTAGAGCTCCTCATAGGCGTTTATCAGGTTGCCCTTGTCGAAGCGGAAAACGTCCTTATCGAGGCTCTTCCTCGTTTCGGCGTCCCATAAGCGGCAGGTGTCAGGGCTTATCTCATCCCCAAGGACTATCTCGCCTCTGCCGTTCTTTCCGAACTCGAGCTTGAAGTCGACGAGGATTATTTCCCTCTCGGCGAAGTACTCCCTCAGGATTTCGTTAACCTTCAGAGCTATGCGCTCCATCTCTCTAATTTCCCCCTCACTTATTCCGAGAATTTTGGCATGGTAGTGGTTTATCATCGGGTCTCCTTTGCTGTCGTCCTTGTAGTAAAGCTCGATTACCGGCTCCGGAAGCTCGGTTCCTTCCTCCAGCGGAAGGCGCTTTTTCAGGCTTCCAGCAACGACGTTCCTGACCACAACCTCGAGCGGATACATATCGAGCTTTTCAACAATGAGCCTGTTGTCACCTGCAACACCTATGAAGTGGGTCTTAACACCCCTCTCCTCAAGAACCCTGAAAAGAGCCGCGCTTATCTGAGCATTAAGCCAGCCTTTTCCGTTGAACTGGGCCTTCTTCTTGCCGTCAAAGGCCGTTGCATCGTCCTTGAACTCCATAATAACCTTTCCGTCGTCGAGCGGGATTATCTTCTTGGCCTTACCTTCATAAACATGCATAGACTTCACCATATTTATGTAAATTTTGTGAATATTTAAGCGTTATTTTGCCATTAATATGGCAAAACATGGGCAAAGCTTTTAAACATAAAACGCTAAAAAAGACCGTCAAAAATCCATCATAATTATCACTTTCACGTCAATCAGTGTGAGGGTACGCCATGAGGGAGAAGTGCGGGATCTTTGCAGCGAAGACTGAAAACGCCCCGACGAAGGCATACTACGCACTCATCGCTCTGCAGCACCGCGGCCAGGAGAGTGCAGGAATAAGCATCTGGAAGCACAGAATTAAAACGGTGGCCGGCCAAGGCCTTGTCTCCGAGGTGTTCAAGGGAAAGGGGCTGGCAAAGCTGAAGTCCAACCTTGCCGTAGCCCATGTCCGCTACTCCACCTCCGGCTCGCTGAACGAGACCCAGCCGCTCGAGGTCTCCTGCTGCGGGAAGAGGCTTGCTTTGGCTCACAACGGCACCCTCACGAATTTTCTTCCCCTGAGGAGGCACTACGAGAGACTTGGTGTTAGGTTCAGCCACTCCGTCGATTCCGAGCTCCTTGGCGTTTCCTTCCTCTGGCACCTCAAGGAAACCAGGGACGAGTTCGAGGCGATGGGAGAAGTTTTCAACGAGGTCAAAGGCGCGTATTCCGTTGCCTTCCTTTTCGACGGGAAGATAATCGTCGCGAGGGACCCTGTAGGATTTCGCCCGCTGAGCTACGGAACCGGAGACGGCCACTACTTCGCCTCCGAAGATTCCGCGCTGAGTCTCTTTGTTGATGAGATAAGGGACGTAAAGCCCGGCGAGGTCTTCTTCGTGGATGATTCGGTTGAGAGCAAAGTTCTAGTGGAGGAGAGCCACCACCACTGCGTCTTTGAGTACATATACTTCGCCCGGCCGGACAGCACGATTGAGGGTGTTAGCGTTTACTCGGCGAGGGTCAGAATGGGCCATGAACTTGCAAAGGAAAGCCCTGCCGATGGAGACGTCGTCATAGCGGTTCCCGACTCCGGAAGGGCAGCCGCTCTGGGCTTTTCCCAGGAAAGCGGCATCCCATACTCTGAGGGGCTCATAAAGAACCGCTACATCGGAAGGACGTTCATAACCCCGGGGCAGTTCTACCGCGAGCTGAAGGTCAAGCTCAAGCTCTCGCCAGTTAAGGAAATCGTCGAGGGCAGAAAAGTCGTCCTCGTGGACGATTCAATAGTCAGGGGCACGACGATGAAGAGGATCGTTGCAATGCTCAAAAAGGCCGGCGCGAAGGAGGTGCACGTGAGGATCGCTTCGCCACCGATAAGGTATCCCTGCTACATGGGAATAGACATCCCCACCAGGCACGAGCTCATAGCGGCCTTCGGCGGCATCGAGAAGGTCATGAAAGCCATTGGAGCTGATAGTCTGGCGTATCTAAGCGTCGAGGGGTTGAAAAAGGCAGTGGGGAAGAGGGGGCTCTGCACCGCCTGCCTCACCGGCGAGTATCCAGAGTGGGCTTTCCGCTTCTGAGCCTCCTTATTCTGAATACATGAAAATTTGTAAAGTCAAAGAGCCTTCCTGAGGAAGTACTCATGCAGCCTCGCGTCTTCGGTTAACTCAGGATGGAACGCTAAGCCAATGATGTTCCCCTGCTCTACGCCAACGACCTCATCGCCGTGCCAGGCTATGGGCTTGACCTTATCGCCCAGAAGCTTGACTATCCTCGGCGCGCGGATGAAGACACCCGGGAACGGTTCATCGCTGAAGGACAGCTTTAACGGGGCTTCGAAACTGTCCACCTGCCTGCCGTAGGCGTTTCTGTTAACCCTGACGTCGAGGAGCTCCAGAAAGCGCTGCCCCTCAACGGCTCCCTCGACCTCCTTTGCGAGGAGGATTAAACCGGCACAGGTGCCCATTATTGGAAGCCCTTCCTCACCGAGCTTCTTAACCGGCTCAAAGAGACCGTTCTTCTGCATCAGCCGAGATATGGTCGTGCTCTCTCCGCCCGGCAGGATTATCACGTCAATGGCATTCAATTGCTCGGGCCTCCTCAGCCAGAATGCCTCCCCCTCGACGCCGAGCCTCTCGAAGGCCCTCTTCGCCGCCTCGATGTGCTCGCTAACCGCCCCCTGAACACCAATAACTCCGACTTTGAGCACCTTCTCACCCCCAGAAATAGAGAAAGAAAAGCTCAGACGCCCCTCTCCTCGAGGCGGACCTCGAGCTCCTCAATCTCCAAGCCCTTCATGGGCTCGCCGATCTCTTTGCTTATCTCGGCTATAACGTCCGGCTCGTCCCAGTGGTTAACGGCCTCAACTATTGCCCTGGCCATCTTTTCCGGATTGGAGCTCTTGAAGATGCCGCTGCCCACGAAGACGCCGTCCATGCCCATCTGCATCATCAGGGCAGCGTCAGCTGGAGTGGCAACTCCTCCGGCGGCGAAGTTAACCACGGGCAGCCTTCCGAGCTTCTTTATTTCCAGGAGAATCTTGTAGAGGCCGTCAACTATCTCGCGGTAGGTGTAGTGGCCGTAAACGGGCTCGTTCTCAAGGACCTGCCCCGGCAGGCCGCTTATTTCCCTTATCTGCCTGGCCAGCCTGAGGTACGGCTCGGCGAACTTTTCAGCCACGGCATAAACCTGCTCGTCCGTCATGCGCTGGATGAGCCTTATGTTGTCGGCGACGAGCCTAACGTGTCTGACTGCCTCGACGATGTTGCCGGTTCCGGCCTCACCCTTGGTTCTTATCATGGCGGAGCCTTCCCATATCCTCCTGACGGCCTCCCCGAGATTCCTCGCTCCACAGACGAAGGGAACGTTGAACTCCCTCTTGTCTATGTGGAAGAACGGGTCCGCTGGAGTTAATACTTCGCTCTCGTCTATCATGTCTACACCGAGCGCCTCAAGAACTCTAGCCTCGGCGACGTGGCCTATCCTGACCTTGGCCATGACAGGAATCGTCACCGCGTCCATTATTTCCTGGATCTTCTCTATCGGAGCCATCCTTGCAACTCCACCTGCCTTCCTAATGTCGGCCGGAACTTTGTGAAGGGCCATGACAGAAACTGCACCGGCCTCTTCCGCAATCCTCGCCTGCTCGGCGTTGGTGACGTCCATAATTACGCCGCCCTTGACCATCTTGGCGAAGCCGCGCTTCAGCCTTTCCGTGCCCTTAGCCTCAATAACGTGGAGCCTTCCCATCGGTATCACCTTTTCAAGCTTTAACTTGCAATAATCTCAAGAAAAAACTTGAATATAAGGATTGCGGTGTGGGAGCAGAAATGACCAGGGAAGCAGTTTAAAGACTTAACAGCCGGAGAATATTGTACAGGGTTGTTCGGATTGGATTAAAAATCCAGCAAATATTTTTCTGTCCCTAGCTTACTACTCAACGATGTTTGCCAAGACATAACTCCTTTATTACTAAGAAAAGTTTAAAAACTGCAATCGTGTGCTCAACACTGGTGATACAATGGAATGGCGTAGGATTGTTGCCCTTATCCTAGTTGTACTCTTTCTTGGAATGACAGTCAGCAGTGCAAGCGCCACGGCAGAGTTAGTGAACACTACCTCGAACAGCACCGTAGAACTCCCGTCAGAATTCAATCCTGAGAGGAAGCCAGGAGATGAAGTCCAGCCGCAGTTCCTACCAGCTATTGGTGTTGGTATAAGTATAGTAGTGGGCAGTACTGAACTGTTAGCCATAACCGTAAGCTTAGCTACAATAGCTGCCATTGGACTTTACAGGGTCATTGAGAAATACGGGGGTTCACCTGGCAAGTATGTGCTGAAGGCCATAGGCATTAAACAAACCTCGGAGTTTGGTGATGGTTTCCTGACGACTGCAGGCCATTACATGAAGGATCCAGACGTTAAGTACAACCTAAAGAAAATCTGGATCATTCCACTACCTAAAGTTGAAAGTATTGTAATCTATGATGGCTCAAGAAAGATAGTGGAAGTCAAAACCAGCGAGCTTGACCAAGTCAGCGACCTCTTCAGTCCAAAAGAATTTGGACAACTACTCGCGAGGGCCTGGCTTAACGGATGGGACGCAAATGACGCGAAGAAACTTGCCGAGGAATTTGACAGAAAGTACAAGAGCTTCAGGGCACACTTTAAGGGGAGATACAGCTGTGGTGGCTACTTCCCAGAAGGGGATGTCATTATTGACAGTATGGGAGCAAAGCACATAATTGAGCGACACATCTTAGAAGAAAAATGGAAATACAAGTCAAAATTCAAGTACTTAACCGCAGATATGCTCCTCCAAATGCTCAAAGAGACAATTGAAACTGGTGAAATAAACTGTGACAGAAGCAATCCACCAAATGAAGTAGTCCTTGAAAAGTATTACTACGGGCTTGGCGCCAAGAACAAGCTAAGGGTGGTTATTAGGAAAGTGTCCAATAATCTCTACAGGATAGTGACAGCACATCCAATAGATTGGGACTGAATAGTATCTAAGAAACCATTTTTTAATTTTTATTACATAACCATAAGGGTGGTACAAATGGGGGAATTCAAAATCACGTTCACACTTAACGAACCCTTTGGACCATTAGAAAAGATGGCGGAAAAGGCAACAACGGAAGGAAGAGAATATGAATATTCAAACGAATCAATAATAGAGATGGCTCTCAGCGAGTACGATGTTTCTATCTACTGCCAAGGTGAGAAGATCTTTAATGCGACCGTTAACTTCAATGAATTCCTCTATGAGCTTCTCCGCTTTGCATTTTATGCTATAACTGGGGAAGTTCCCAAGAACGTAAGGTCCTACGGATGGAGCTTTAAGATCCCTAAAGAGCTCCCGAACTGGCTTGACAATGAAGTCAGAATTCTCAGAGGACTATTGAAAAACAAATTTAACAAATTGGCATCAGACCTGTTCTTGAGATCCTTTCTTGGAAGTTATGATCCAACTTTAGTCATCTACGGATTCAGGGAGGATGAGTATATCTATCTCGTAAGTGTGGATTACAGGAAGGTCTGTAGGGTACCGGTTAAAGAGTTTGTGAAGGTTGCAATAAACGTCACTGACAAGGCCATCCAAGAGTTGGAATCCTGCACTCGCATATTTGAGGAGAACGGGATTAAAGGGTACCTAAAGATAATTAATGACTACAAAGAACTCCTTAAAAACCTGAAAGAATTGAGCGAAGAGTGAGGATAGTGATGGGCATTAAATTTTGTGTTAAGCCAAGTCTTGAAAAGCTGAAGGAATCCGATGGATTTGGAGCCTGGCTTATCATAGAAGTCAACGAGAAGAGGATTGTGTAGGCCGCTTGCTACATTGTACAAGCATTGAGCGCGCTCTTTGCTTCTGTAACTTACGCGGTCAAGTCATGCAGGGAAATTCCCTACGCGCTTGAGAAATTTTGAGAGGACGAAAAGAGCGCAATAATGAGGAACTGCAAGAACGGAGAGCTTAGGGTAAGTTTTGGCACTTACGAACCAATTTTCGTAGTAGTATTCAGGAAGGAGGGCGATTATGTAGTTATTAAATCCTTTGAGGAGAGGCAGTTCGTTGGTCGGGAGAAGATAGGGGTTGAGGAGTACGTTAAAGCCGCCGTAGGGTTCCTTGAGGAGTACTTAAAAGATGCCACAGAAGATGCATACTTAACCGCCCTTGAACGGGTGAAGGAGCTTATACGAAACAGCAGGTATGCAGGTGCACTGGGGAGAGAATAAGTGTGGAATTATGATTATGAGCTCCAACAGTTCGGGCGGCACCCTGACTATTTCCACTTTCTTTCTCGGCGTCCCACTGACTCCTCTGCCTTGGCCGGCGAGAGATACAGAAAGGGAACCCAAAAGAAAAATGCACAGAAATCTCCAAGAAACAGATAAAACTCACAGCCTCCCAACAATATCGAGGCTGACATCAAAGTTCTTCACAGAGTGCGTCAGGTAGCCCAGGCTTATGACGTCGATGTCAAGCTTGGCGTAATCGGTTATGTTCTCGGGTGTTATCCCGCCGCTGACTTCAATTTTAACTCTCTCCCTGAGCCCTTCTCGCTTGAGGGCTTCCAAAACCTCGGCTATTTCCTCAGGCTTCATGTTGTCGAGCATCACAACGTCGGCACCTGCCCTGGCCGCTTTGAGGGCATCCTCGAGGGTCTCGACCTCAACCTCGACGACTTTGTAAACACTGAAGGCCTTGGCGCGCCTTATGGCTTCTTCCAGGGGGACAAGAGCCAGGTGGTTGTCCTTTATGAGTACGGCATCGCTGAGGGAAAAGCGGTGGGGCTCACCGCCACCTATGAGTATCGCCCTCTTGTCTATCGGCTTGAGGAGGGTTTTTCTCGTTCCGGCAATCCGAACCTTCGGGTTTACCGCCCTCACCTTCTCGACCAGCTTCCTGACTTCGGTCGCTATGCCGCTCATCCTGCCCATTATGTTCAGCGCGGTTCTCTCGACGAGGAGGATTGAGCGGGCGTTTCCGACGAGCTCAAGGAGGACGTCGCCCCTCTTCACGGCCTCGCCGTCCCTCTTCCTGACCTCAACTTTAACCCCAAAGTACTCGAACAGGGCTTTGGCCTCTTCAACGCCCGCTATTATTCCTTCCTGCTTCGCGATGATTACGGCCTTTGCATTCAACTCCTTCGGAATAACCGCCTCACTCGTGACGTCGCCAAAGGGGGCATCTTCCTCAAGGAATCTGAGCAGGTATGAAAGGGAAATCATTTCGTCTCACCTCTGAGGGGATTCCACTGCGGGCTTTATTTCGTTTTCCGTGGGAAGCCAAAAACGAAACTCATTTTATTTCCTTAATCTCCACGCCAAAAGAAGCACGATAACCGCAATTCCCAGTGCGGCGAGATAACTCCTTTCTAAGGAACGCTCTCCTGGGAACTCAACGATACGGACGCCATTCCCATCGAAGTAGGCCAGTCTCCTCCCATCAGACAGCAGACAGCCGTTGCCACAGTCCGCTATTTTTGGTTTAAAGGGCAACTTAAAGGCGTTGCCCTTGTGGTACAGAACACTTCCGTTTACCGTGACTTCACTGCCGTTGAACTTAAGGGTGCCCTTAACTGGACGTCTTCCAATAAAAACAACCTGGGGCCGATTCTTCCTGCATACTGGAGTTATATCGGTCGCGTTTTCAACCTCCTCAATTCCCTTGGATGAGATAAGGATGTACTCAAGAACCTTACGGTGCCACTTGGGAATTTGCCCTTTCTCCGGTTTCCACCAGTAATCCTTGCGAATGATCCACTTACCATTGTAAGTCCCTGCAAAGGTGAGGGACAGGTTGCTCTCTCGCGGAATAGAACCGAGGGGTATAAGTCTGTAACTGCCATTTAGGTTGATTATTTCAAAATAGCGAGTCCAGACCGTGCTATTGTTAAAGAGAAGCTGGTTTGCATTATGCATTATGGTAGCGAAGTGGGTGCCGTTGAAGCATAGGAAACCTTCGTAATGTCCATCTAGATTTGGAAGCACCCAGTCACTGGACAGGCCATCCTCCGTCAAATTCTTGATTACCAACTCGGAGCCATTGAGTTTAACAAGTTGCGGCTCTCCCCAGTAACTGGAAAACGGTGTGTACACCACCAGATAACCGTGTGGAACGCTCTGGATGTCTCCCAGATAGCAGGAGTCGTCAAGCCAGGTGCATGCAAAGGAATACTCCTTATCAATGTCGCTCGGTTTAATTAAGCTGTAAATCGAATTATTGACTATCGCGTACCAGTGGTACAGCCCAACCTTAAACGTCCCTTCTATCTCAAAGAAAAAGTAAAATTCCCCGTTCCAGTAGATTGCACTCGCATCGTACAAGTCATCTATCCCCGTAAAGTTCCCCAAGAAGTGAAGTTTACCATCGTAGGTGTAAAGCTGGAAGTCCGGGAAGTAAGGGTTTGAGAGGTTTCGGTAGAGAAGAACTCTTTCCCCGTTTGAATGGACGAAGGTTAGGTTTGGGAAAGTAGCGTTCAGGAGCTTAAAACCCTTCCCCGGTTCGAAGAACCAGAGCTGAGTAGTGTTGTTTGCTGATCCTTGAGTCAGGACTAGAAAACCGTCATGGTAATGGATTATTCCTGTAATTTCTGGAGAATCGGCTAAAACATAATGGGAAAGAAAAAGATGCAGCAGAAAAATCAGTAGAATGTACTTTCGCATTAACTCACCATCCTGGGCAGGCGTTTTTCATGTGCTCAAAGGTGATTTCACTTTTGTCGAAGTAGTATGCCCTGTCTGACCACAGATAACCCAGCGCATCTATCTGGGCGCGTACGTAATCACAGGCATAATTTTCAGCGTCGTCATTAACCCTAACAGTTCCATCGGCCTCCATCTCGATGGAGACGTTTGAAGGCATGTATTCGTGTATCGTCTTTAGGATGTCAACGAAAAGAGAGTATGTGTAAGGTATCCCTCCATTAATAAGTATATTGTCCATGTTCATAAAGTAGTAGCCAGGTTGAATGAAAACATCGTTGAAATAGTTCGCTATGTTGGGAACGTCCGTTTCATAAGTTACTGCCTCTAAAATATCTTGCTCCGAGGAGAAGTCTCTGCTCACAAAGAGACTCCTCAAGCTCGGTATCCAGATAAACTGGTAATCCACTCCATATTCTCTCTTGTTTTCCATTATCCTGCCCCAGATGGTTTCTATCGTGTACCTGCTCAGCTTTCCAGCCTGAATGTACCTTATGTTCTCAAGCGACCAGTAGAAGCCCCTCAGCCGTGAGCTCCCCCTGCTGGCGGCACCATCGATCCAGCCAAGCCAGTAGTCCAGGGGACGTGCCTTTTTACCACCTTCGGGAGGGACGTAGAAATAAGGTATCTCAACGATGTAGTTTCTGTTATGCAACCACTGGTTCTCTATCATGTCTATTAACTCCCCAGCATCGTTGTAGCCATCATCGTAACCTGGTCCGGAGTACTTGGCAGTTTTTCCTTCAGTCCCGTTGTAGCCTCCATCAGTGACAACTATGTAGTCAAACTTCTGGTCGTTCCAGTCGCTTATCCTCACGTACTCTGACCTATCCCACCTATAATACCACAGTCCCCAAGTCGTCATTTAAATCACCTACCAAATTATCATTGAAAACTTCTATCAGTTGTATATAAGCTTTTCTGTCAAAAAGTATCTCCGGACACGTATGTTTTACAGATTCCCGCCAGGAACAAACATACAAAAGAGCATCAAAAAGTTCTTACAGGAATCAACGTTCAAAAGGGATTTAAAAATAAAGAACCAATCAAAAAGCTCAGCTCATCTCCAGCATCCTCTCTATCGCCCTTCTTGCCCTCTCGGCTATCTCCTCAGGTACCGTAACCTCGTACTTCATGTCCCTGAGCGACTCGTAGATGTGGTTGAGCGTTATCGCCTTCATGCCGATGCAGATGGCGTCTTCTTTAGCCGGGTGGAACTTGATGTCCGGATAGAGCTTCTGAAGGCGGTAAACCATCTCCCTCTCCGTGAAGACCACCCACTCGTCGTGCTCGGGGGCGCGCCTTATCATTCCGCCCGTGGAGACTATGATGTCGGCCCTCTCCTGTACCTCTGGCTCGCATTCCGGGTGAACCATCAGCTTGGCGTTGGGGTAGAGCTTTCTCGCGCGCTCGACATCCTCAAGGGTGAACTGCCTGTGCACGTAGCAGTGGCCGTACTCAGGAACGGGGATGACCTTCTTGCCGGTCATCTTTGCCACATAGCTCGCGAGGTTCTTGTCCGGGCCGAAGATTATGACGTCCGAGTCGAGCTTCTCGACTATTTTGAGGGCGTTGGCAGAGGTAACCGTAACGTCGGCGTAGGCCTTGGTCTCGGCGGTGGTGTTTACGTAGAGAACCACCGGCGCGTCCGGATACTGCTCCTTGGCCTTGAGGATGTGCTCGACTTTGAGCATGTTGGCCATCGCGCAGGTTGCCCTCCTCGTTGGCAACAGAACGGTCTTCTCTGGATTGAGAATTTTGGCAGTTTCAGCCATAAAGTCGACGCCCGCAAAAACTATGACGTCCGCATCAACGTTAACAGCTTTCCTCGCGAGCTCGAGGCTGTCGCCGAGGAAGTCAGCTATGTCCTGAATCTCGGGCAACTGATAGTTGTGGGCCATGATTATAGCGTTTCTCTCCTCTTTGAGGCGTTCAATCTCCCTAACGAGCTCCTCCATTTTCATGCTCTCACCTAGAGAATGCTATGCCCAGAGGTATAAAAGCTTGTTCTAAAGCACAACGGCGATGTAAAGAAGCCCGAGCAGGAAGAGGACCAGAGCGGGAACCAGCAGCCTCAAATAGACCCTCCGGAGCTCGGCCCCGTAGTACTCGGCCGAGAAAACGAAGCAGAGATGGACGGGACTGAAGAGCATCCCCATATAGCCGCTTAGATAGGCAAGGGCGACCCTGTCAAAGCTCGTGAAGAAGGGGAGCAACAGCGGAAAGGTCATGCCGACGTAGGCGAAGCTTATGCCCGTCATCAGGCCGACAACGAAGGGCGTCACCATGAGGACAAGGATTACCGGGAGGTTCATGGCCAGCATGGCCTTTGGGAGGGCCTCCACGGCCCCCGTAACCTCAAGGACGTATTTGAAGTACATGACCGAAACGAGGAGGAAGACTATCTTGGGCTGGAGGGCATGAGCAATGACCTCTTTCAGGCTCACCCTCTTCAGGTTGGGAATGAGAGCCGAGAGGAAGCCGAGAAAAGCACCGTAGACCATGTCGATGCCCAGAACGATTGAAACGAGTATGATAACCAGTATAGGGTATGTGCTCTTCAGGAGGAGCTTTAGGCCGGTTCTGAAGTCGCCCTCGCCACTCCCGTCATCCGGAAGGGGCCGAATCAGCATCAGGTAGCCGATGATAGCCATAAGAACCGTCAGGGGGAACATCTTGGTGCTTATCTCCCTTATGGAAATCCCGACGATGGCGGAGGCGATTACTATGGCCTGGTACATCGGCCAGGAGTGCTCCCATATGTGCCTGAACCAGTAGTTGACCAGTGTCTTATCCTCTGGCTTCAGCTCAAGCCTGTCCGCGACGGGGTCTATCATGGGGGCCGAAACGAGGGCGCCAGCGGGCATGGGCATAAGACCTATAAGCGCCGGGAGCATTGCCAGTGAGTACTTGGCCTTAGGGAAGAGATTGCCCGCGGCGGCCTCCATATCCTTCAGATAGCCGATCTGTGAGAACACCGAGGTCATCCCCATGATGAAGGCGATGATAAGTACGAGCCTGATGGTCTCCCAGGAGGCGGCAGAGTGGTAGAGGGCCATAACCGCATCGGAGGGACTCATGCCGAACAGAAAGGCCAGAACAAGTGAGCCGACGAATATCGAGACACCAATGTTGATTTTAAGCCAGATGAGGGCGATGATGACTGCGAATGAGGCTATGAGGTAGAGGAGCTCCACCCGTTTCACCGGGTATGATAATGATTCGATGAGAATTTAAATGTTTGGGCTCAGAGCCTGCACCTCCCGTCGAAGAAGCTCGGCCTCTCAAACTCCTTCCTCATGACGGGAAAGTCCTCGCGGTAGTGGCTCCCCCTGCTCTCCTCCCTTGCCAAAGCACACTCAAGAACACCCCTCGCGAGCAGCTTAAGCCTCGCATCAGCATCGATCTCGTTAAGCTTTTCCAGGCCAGCCCCCAGGCCCTCGGCAGTCCTCACTATACCAGCGTGCTCCCACAGTATTTCCCTGAGGGCTTCAACGTCCCCGAGGGAGTCGAAGGTGTAGGGAACCTCTGGAACCTCGCCAAGCCTCGGCCTATCTCTCGCTATGGTTCTGGCAACTTCAAGTCCGCTCACGATGCACTCAAGCAGGGAGTTGCTCGCCAGCCTGTTCGCCCCGTGGAAGCCGTTGCTCATAGCCTCGCCTATCGCATAGAGGTTCTTAATGCCCGTACGATACCACAGGTCGACCGCTACTCCGCCGATAGTGTAGTGGGCTATTGGAAAGACTGGAATAAGATCCTTGGAGGGGTCTATGCCCTCCTTGATGAGGAAGGCGTATATCTGGGGGAACTTACGTTTGAAGTCCTCTATGCCAGTTGCATCGAGATAGACCCTCTTTCCAGCCTGCATCTGGTGGTATATGGCCCTCGCCACAATGTCCCTCGTGGAAAGCTCGTTCACGAAGCGCTCGCCGTCATCCGTCACGAGCCTGGCCCCGGCCCCCCTGACGGCTTCGCTCACGAGCTTGACGCCCTCCTTCCCGATGAAGCCGGTGGGATGGAACTGGACGAACTCCAGGTCCCTTGCGGGAGCACCTTTTATGACGGCATCGCCTATCAGTGTCCCGAGGTTGAGGGGCGAGCCGGCGGTGTACTTGAACAGCGAAGCGAAGCCGCCCGTGGCCAGAATGGTAGCGTCGAACTTCATCAGCTCCCCATCGAGAAAGACGCCGTAGGCTATACCATCTCTAACGGCGAGCTCTTCGGCAAGGCCTTCGACGAAGTTCACCCCATGCTCTCTTGCGGCCATGTGGAGGAGCTTTATCAGGTGCTTTCCTGTCTCGTTCCTTATCGTGAAGACCCTGTGGAAGGAGTGTCCCCCCTCCGTCTCGTTGGCCTCGAACTCAAGGCCGAGCGAGGTTAGAAAATCGTAAGCCTCAGAGGATTTTGTCACGACGTTCCAGACGACCTCTTCGTCGTTAAGGTACTTGCCCGCCTTAACCGTGTCGAGGAAGTGAGCCCTAGATGAATCTCCCTCAAGAATCGAGAAGGCTATCCCAGCCTGAGCAAGGTAGGAGTTGGTGTTTTTGAACCCCTCACCTATGACCGTGACGTCAAAACCTCTCTTCGCCAGGGCTATGGCGGCCGTTAAACCAGCTGCGCCGTCGCCGACGATTCCAATCTTGGTCATGCTCTCCCCCAATGGGGCTCAAAAAGGGGGTTTATAACGGTTTTTGGAATCAAGCATAGAAGAACAAAGGAAGAAAAGCTCACTTCCCGACTGGATAGTTTGGAGCCTCGTTGGTGATGAAGATGTCGTGCGGATGGCTCTCCTTAACGCCAGCCTGGGTTATTATCACGAACTCGCCCCTCTCTTTGAGCTCCTCGATGTTCCTCGCCCCGACGTAGCCCATTCCCGAGCGCAGGCCACCGACGAGCTGGTAGAGAACATCGCTCACGCTTCCCTTGTAGGGGACGACCCCCTCGACTCCTTCGGGGACGAACTTGCGCGTCTTCATGTGGCCCTTCTGGTAGTACCTCTCAGCCCCGCCCTTCATCATGGCTCCAAGCGATCCCATGCCACGGTACTGCTTGTATTTCCTGCCGTTTATGACGACCTCCTTTCCAGGGGCCTCCTTGGTTCCAGCCAAGAGCGAACCGAGCATAACAGCGTCGGCTCCAGCGGCTATTGCCTTGACGATGTCTCCAGAGTAGCGTATGCCTCCGTCGGCGATGACGTGAATACCGTACTCCTGGGCCCTGTCAGCCACCATGGCTATGGCGGTAATCTGCGGAACGCCGACGCCAGCGACAACGCGCGTGGTGCATATGCTTCCTGGCCCTATCCCGACCTTGACGGCATCGGCGAAGGTTAGGTCATCGACGGCCTTCGGGTTGGCGGTGTTTCCGACGATTAAATCGGCATCAACGGCGTTCCTTATCTCCTTCATAGCCTTTATCGCCTTGAGGTTGTGGGCATGAGCCGTGTCGATGACTATAACATCAACCCCGGCCTCGTCAAGGGCCTTGGCCCTCTTTAAGTCGAATGGGCCAACCGCGGCGGCAACCAGCAGGTCACCGTTTTCATCTCTTACCGCGTTCCTGTACTTCTTCCTCATCATGAGGTCGCTCACTGTGATTATTCCGACCAGCTTACCGTCCCCATCGACCACGGGGAGGCGGGCAATCCTGTTCTCGACCATAAGGTTGAGGGCCTCCTCGACGTCGATGTCCTCCGGAACCGTTATGACGTCCCTGGTCATTACCTCCCTCACGAGCCTGCCTTCCTTCGCAGCTATGTCCTTCTTGGTGATGATTCCGATGATCCTCCCATCCTCCCCGACCACCGGAAGGCCGTCAATGTCGTTCCTCTCCATCAGGAAGAGCGCGTAATCCAAGGTCTCCTCGGGTCCAATCGTTATGACGTCCTCGACGATGAAGCGCTCGGCGCGCTTGACCTTTTTTACCATCTCGACCTGCTCCTCGATGCTCATGTTCCTGTGGATCACTCCAAGGCCGCCCTCCCTAGCCATCGCTACCGCCATCTCCCACTCGGTGACGGTGTCCATAGCCGCGCTGAGAATCGGGATGTTGAGCCTAATCCTCGGCGTTATCTGTGTCGAGACGTCAACGTCCTTCGGCTCGACCTCGGTTGCCTGCGGAACCAGAAGAACGTCGTCGAAGGTGTAGCCCTTAATTGCATTGACAAGTTTTTGTTCAAATTTCCCCATAATTCGCGAACCTCCCCCTCCTTTTTAACATGAACCTGGCAGGAGTTTTTAAGGGTTTCCACATCGGGGATCGAACTCGGCCGCGGTTTCAATGTACAGCTTCGAACCGGTGGCTTCACATTTAATAACTTTACAAACGTAAACTTTATAAGCAAATGTGTACGTTTGGGCACGGTGATTGAAGTGAGAAAGCTCGCGATAATCCTCTCCTACGCGGCACCGATACTGCTCACGCTCGGCGTCATCGTCCTGATGATGTGACAAAGAGAGCAGGAATAAATGGCAGTCCGTCCGAAATTTATGCCCTTTTTCCCAACATTTTGTCATCACATCAAGACTTCCGCCGAAAAGCCAAAATACTTCCAAACATCCTTCCCTTTGGTGATTCCACGATGAGGGGGGAGTACCAAACCCATCGCTAAGGAAAGGATTTTGAAGGTGAGGAGCTTTAGTTTTGAGGAGATTTTGGGTGAAATACTGAAGGAAGGCCTTTTCTGGGCGGCTCTCGGAAGGCCGTCGGAAGTGATGCCGTTTCTGAGGGGCAAGCTTTTGAACAACGGGTACAGTGAAAGCACCAAGAGGGAGCTCGCGGATCTACTCAGGGAGCTGGAGATATTCTACAACCGCGTCGCCTGCTGCGGCAGGATAGAAGAGCGGCACATGAAAGCGCTAAAATCCTTCCAAAGAGACATCATCGCAGTGATTTCCTTTGAGAAGGCTTAGCTTTTTAACCCCCTTTCTCTACTCTTCTTGGGATGATGAGGGAAGTTTCGTCCGAGCGGTGAGGAAACTCGCATGGGCTGACCACCCCTCAAATTTTAGCGGTGTTGGGCATGAACCTTCTGAGATTCATCAACCACCTCAGGGAGCTCGTGGAGCTTGAGAGGGAAGCAGAGATAGATGCCATGCGTGAGGAGATGCGCAGGCTCAGCGGGAGGGAGAGGGAAAAGGCTGGACGGGCGATTCTCGGGCTGAACGGGAAGATAATAGGTGAGGAGTTCGGCTACAAGCTGGTCAAATACGGCCGTGAGAGAGAGATAAAGACCGAGATAAGCGTCGGCGATTTGGTCGTGATAAGCAGGAACGACCCGCTCCGGAGCGACCTGGTGGGGACGGTCACCGAAAAGGGAAAGAGGTTTCTTGTGGTTGCCCTGGAGAGCGTTCCCTCTTGGGCGCTGAGAAACGTCAGGATAGACCTCTACGCCAACGACATTACCTTCAGGCGCCAGCTGGAGAACCTCGAAAAGCTGGGCAAGAGTGGAAAAAGGGCCCTAGAGTTTCTCCTCGGACTTGGAGAGCCGGAAGAAAGCAGGTCCCTCAAGTTCGAGCCTTTTGACAGGAACCTAAACGAGAGTCAGAGGAAGGCAGTAAGCCTGGCTCTCGGAAGCGGCGATTTCTTCCTCATTCACGGCCCCTTCGGGACTGGAAAGACAAGAACCCTCGTCGAGCTTATCAGGCAGGAGGTGGAGAGAGGAAACAAGGTCCTCGCCACGGCTGAGAGCAACGTTGCAGTGGACAACCTCGTCGAGAGGCTTTCTGGGGTTGAGCTTGTAAGGCTCGGGCATCCGTCGAGGGTCTCGAAGCACCTCAAGGAGACCACATTGGCATACAAGGTCGAGAACCACCCGCGCTACAGACGCGTGAGGGAGTTCAGGAACAGGGCAGAGAGGCTGGCTATGATGAGGGACGGACTCACCAAGCCGACCCCCCAGTGGAGGCGCGGGCTGACGGATAGGGAAATCCTAAGGCTCGCCGAAAAGGGCATCGGAACACGCGGGATTCCGGCGAGGAAGATAAAGGAGATGGCCGAGTGGATCAGGATAAACCGAAAAGTCCAGCTCCTCTACGACGAGGCAAAGAAGATAGAGGAGGGTATAGTCAGGGAGATAATCGAGAACGCCCAGGTCGTGCTGGCCACCAACTCCTCGGCCGCCCTCGAGTTTTTAGATGGGGTGGAATTCGACGTCGCGGTGATAGATGAGGCCTCCCAGGCAACGATTCCGAGCGTTCTAATTCCGATAAACAGGGCGAAGCGCTTTGTCTTAGCCGGCGACCACAAGCAGCTGCCGCCGACGATTCTGAGCGAAGAGGCAAAGGAGCTGAGCAGGACGCTCTTTGAGGGCCTGATAGAGAGGTATCCAGCCAAGGCCCAGATGCTCGAAGTCCAGTACAGGATGAACGAGAGGCTCATGGAGTTTCCGAGCAGGGAGTTCTACGGCGGAAGGATAAGGGCCGATGAGAGCGTGAGGAACATAACGCTGGCCGATTTGAAGGTGAGAAGGCCAGGGTTTGGGGAGCCCTGGGACTCGATTTTAGACCCAAGTGAACCGCTCGTTTTTGTGGACACATCCAAACACCCGGAGAAGTGGGAGAGGCAGAGGAAGGGATCCCAGTCGAGAGAGAACAGGCTCGAATCGGCGCTGGTTAAGAAAATCGTTGAGAGGCTCATGGGGATGGGCGTTAGGCCCGAATGGATTGGGGTCATAACGCCCTACGACGACCAGCGGGACTTAATAAGCTCGCTTTTGTCAGAAGAAGTCGAGGTCAAAACAGTTGATGGCTACCAGGGCCGGGAAAAGGAAGTTATCATCCTCTCATTCGTCCGCTCGAATAAAAAGGGCGAGCTAGGCTTCCTAACTGATTTGAGAAGATTAAACGTCTCGCTGACGAGGGCGAAGAGGAAGCTGGTAGTGGTTGGGGATTCCGAGACTTTAAGCGTTCACCCAACTTACAAAAGGTTCATCGAGTTTGTGAGGGGAAATGGGATCTTCATCCCGATTTGAGGATATCTTTTTAAGGCAATACCCCCGAAACATGTTTCGGGGGTTGGCATGCATTGGTTCTCTCCACGTCCAAGGGAAAACGTGAGTGAGTTATTTGGAAGAGATATCGAGGTAAACAGGTTGATCAGAGCACTTGAGTCCAACAGCTGGGTCGCGGTTCTTGGACCGAGGATGGCAGGAAAGACCAGCCTGGCCGTAGCGTCATCCAAGGAGTTTGCCAGAATGCATGGTTATTCTACAGTGTATATCGATTTGAGAAACTCAACAACACTAAGGGAAGCCACGGAGAGAATACTTCGCAATCTGCCTCAGGGAGTGATTAAAAGACTCAGAAGCTACCTTGCTTCTGTCCAGGTTGGAGGTGTTGGAATCAGATTAAAACCTAAGGCTTCTGCATCGGGAGCGCTTGAGGAAGCCCTCAGGAATCTAAGAAAAACCGTCCTTATTTTGGATGAGGTTCAGAAAGTTAGAGAAGGACTGCCCCAGTTCCTCAGTGCTCTGTCCGTTGCATTCAATGAGAACCCAGAGCTTTTAGTTGTCTTTTCAGGTTCATACGCAGGGCTTGTAAGGAAGCTTTTTTCCCAAACGTACTCTGACGGGCTGTACGCAAGACAGCCCCTTGAGATAACGTTGAATCCATGGAAACGAAGCGTTGCTGAGGAGTTTCTCAAAAGAGGACTCGCAGAATGCAGGGTTGGGATAACTGAAAACGAGCTTGAAGACGTTCTGTGGGAACTTGGAACGCTACCCGGCTGGTTGAGTGCCTATGGCCTACGGCGGTGTCTTGGAGATGACCATGTGAAGGCCCTCAACAGGGTTAGCGAAAGTGCCGTGATGGAGGCCAAACGCGAGCTTGAAAATCTATTGGATGGAAGGTCCTCCAACGCCCCAAGGGTTATAAAGCTCCTGGCATATGGAGCGACGTGGAGTGAGCTTGAAAAAACGGGTATTTCAAAGAGGGCACTCCATGTGCTCCTAGATTCCCTGATAAACGACCTCTACGTCGTCTCAAAATCCCGGATTGGAAACAGAACCGTGTACCAGTTTACCGAGCCTTCCTATCGGAAAGCCGCCCAGTTAATTGAACTGAGGTGATGCCATGTTCCTATTTACCAAGAACTTCGAGCTCCAGAGAGAGAAGGCAATGGCGGGCCTTAAGGAGGCGCTGGAGCAGGGTAAGGTAGATGAGGACATAATCCCGCTCTTGGAGAAGATAAACTCACTCGAGAACTACTTCACAACGTCCTCCTGCTCCGGAAGGATTTCGGTAATGGAGATGCCCGAATTTGGAGACAAGATCAACGCCGTCTGGCTCGGCAAGTGGCACAGGGAAGTCGAGCTCGGGGAAGTCCTTGAAGCCATCAAAAAGCACTCCAGCGGTCAGCTCTGGTTCATGGTGAGGAGCCCCATCCTCCATGTTTCCGCCAGAACTTTGGAGGACGCTGTAAAGCTCCTTAACCTGGCTATAGGCCTCGGGTTCAAGTACTCCAACATAAAGAGCGTCAGCCACAAGAAGCTGGTCGTTGAGATACGCTCCACTGAGAGGATGGACGTTCCCCTCGGGGAGGATGGGGAGCTCTGGGTTGATGAGGAGTACATCGCCAGAATCGTCGAGATGGGCAACGCCCAGGTGAGGCGCTTTAAGGCCAAGCTGAAGAGGCTTGAGGAAAATGTAAATCAGGAGCTAGACCAAGTTTAAATACACCCGCCCCAGCAGAAACAGCAAAAATAATAATCCCAAAAGCTCCGCGGACTTCTTTCTGTGTCTTCCAATCTCCTTGGAGAATTATAACCGGAGGACTCGAGTTTGAGTGAGGATATCCCAGACAACGAGGAGTGCGAATATAGCTAGGGTAAGTAAAACCATCGTGACGATTTTTCTGTCAAACCTACGCGGAAAATAAATCCCCAAGACCCCAAATAGAGCGTTCAAAGCGGAGAGAACCAAGAGCCCTCCGGCATTGCTAACCACACCCCTGAACATGTTCAAAACTTGTTCAGGATAGTTCCTCGTTGTGAAATAAGAGGAAGCGGCCCAAACACCCAGGATTCCGAAAGTGGAGACCAGAGAAGACCTACCAACGAATTCAAACATCCCTTTGGCTTTTTCGTTTTTAAGGAGGTACAACGGAAGGCACAGGAACCATACTATCATTGTGGCAAGAATCGGATAGAATGTCACCAGCACGAAGATTACGCCAATAAACCCCACGATGACCAGAGAAACATCTCGAAGCTCCAGGAGAGCCGTACTGAGGAACCCCCAGAAAACAATGTGGTAGGCAATATACCGCTGCACGTCGTACTTCAGGTACCCCCATTCCCACGGCTCCTCCCAGTGCTCTTCAAGAATCACGTGGAGCCTTTTGATGTCCTTCTTGCTGTACCCGTGTTTCTCAAGAACGCGGGCGAGAAAGAACACCATCGAGGCCACCGTGAGGAGGAGGAAAGCAACCGTACCAAGAGCCCATTCAAGGGTCATGCCACCATGCTCTATCCAGATAAAGCTAAACGGTGCTATGCCGAGCACCACCATGTAAATAATCATTACAAGGACCTTTTTTCCCTTCACAGAGACCACCACGGGCTTATTGAATTAGGAAAAATAAAAACTCTAGGGCAGCAATGCACTAATAGCCGCACAGAATTGAGGGCAGAATATAGGAGTTAAAACAGCTGCACAGCCACTGCGGCATCCAGGAATGAATCCAGGACATATCTTTCCACAAACTCCAGTCTTTATAATGAGTTCACTGCAAGCATAAGAGCAGCCCCCGCTTACAATTGTATTCCATCCCCATCCTGAGTTGCATAGAGCACTACATCCCACTGTACAAAATCCCCCGCCAAGGAGACAAGCTACACCAAGCCATCCCCCACTGGATGCCATAGCACCCAAACATACTATAGTAAAAGCCGAGGTACATGCTAAATCACAGAGGTGAGAGCACGCTGAGTAGTCATCAATAGTTATGGTATATCCCAAATTTGCCTGCAGGTCATACTTTGAAAGGTTGAGCCTCACGAGGTGGGATAAGTGCCTTAACTCGAATGCACTCCTGCCCCAAATCCAGTTAGTCTCGTCACCCCTGCGGAGCTTCATGAGAACCTTATTCAAAGTCCAGTAATACTGAGAGAGCGTCAAATTGTTCGCAGTGAGTATTGTATCCCCAACTGGAACAACCCTCTTCTCGTTGTTTGGAGCAATATTCATTCCTGTGACGAAAGCCTTATACCTACCCGTCTTAGGATCAGTGAGTATTTTAGTAATTAGCGTGAAGTTGTACTGACTCCTTTCAGCCTTGTAAACGAGGGCGTACATCGTGTAGTTGAATGTCTCATTGTACAGGCTAACGCCAAAGAATAGTAACTGCTCATGCTTTTTCGTCAGGTTGTAGAGGGTAACCACGGAAACGTTGAGGTTAGCGGTCAAGTTGGAATTGCAGGAACTTGAGTTGTGACACGCGCAGGAAGAGTTCGTTAAGTTCGCGAAGTCTATTGTTTTGATTCACCCAGGTAATGTTCATCTGAAGCCTGCCCCTGTCGTCGTACCAGGCAACGACCGCTCTACGGAAGGTCACGCTGGCGTTGTTAGTGCTCATGGCCATTGCCTGTGGTGCTGCGATCAACTGCAGGCTCAACACCATAGCCACAAGAAACAAACCAAAGGCTGTTCTCCTCCACTCCATGGCTACTACCTGACCAGTTGGTCACTTGAAATAATGCACGAGATTATATGAACTTTTCTTTTTACTAGTTGGATTAGCTAACGTTTTTTCGTATGATTTTCAACTTACAACGATGGCAAAATGACGAGGGTAAGTCAATAGAAGCAAGAGTAAAAGAGAGGACAGAGGAATACACACGGACAGTAAAAGCTAACTTTTGATCTTTTAGACAGAATTTCAAAGATTTAACCCCAAAAGAAGAGGTTTACGGAAAATCTGCCTTCGCAGAGATATCCATGACATGTTCACACCAACCACTATCATCTCCTGTCCTCCTCAAGGAGTTTTGAGGGGCTTTGGAACTTTGGGAGGGTCTCACTGAATTCCTCAAGTTTTTTAAGGAAGTTTTTAGTGATAACCTTCTCTTTGACGACTATGACAACCATCTCTTTCTCCTTAAGATGGGGCTTTTTGAGCGGCTTAAAGACACCGTTCTCGTAAACTGCCTCTATCTCCTCCATTCTCTCACCGTTTGGGGTTTATTTTTGAACCTTAAAAAGGTCTTGGCGAAGAGGATTTTTGAAACCGGAATGCCCTCACTCTTCAAGCCCCCTGAACCTCCAGAGGAGGAGCGCCCCAAAGACCGCCCAGAAAAGCGAGACCCCGAACGCTTCTCTGCTCCCCCCAGTCATAAGCTGGGATGCGCTCACCGTTGGGAGGAGGTTCATCACTTCGGCGAGCCTCTCCGGGAGGATTTTACTCGGATAATAAACCGGAGGAAAGACGGTTAGGGCGGTAACGGTTAAGCTGGAGAGCCTCATCACTGTGAGCGGTTCCCTCGCCTTGACTCCCATGAGGAAGCCGACTCCAGCGCTCCAGAGCCAGAGCGACGCTATCCCGAAGACAATCCCCGGCACAGCCTTCAGTCCGAGGCGCCATGAGAGGAGGAGCGTTAGGAGCAGGACGTAAGGGATTGCGGGAATGCTCATGCCAGTGGATATCCCGAGGGCCTTTCTCCAGTTCCTTCCTGGGAGGGACATTATGATGTCGTAGAACTTTGAACGGGCCTTCATGCCAACGAGCTCGATGGATAGGTCGGCTATCCCGACACCAACTATGAAGCTTACGACGGCGCCGGCGAGGGCCCTGTCGAGGAACCTCCCCCCGCTTACGATGTAGACGATGAAGATGAAGGAAATAGGCTGAACTGCGAAGCTGAGCAGTGCGAACTTCCCCTTCGTCAGGGCCTTGGCGTAGTACTCAATCAGGGCCATCACCGATACCACCCACCAAGAAGACGTCCTCTATGGTTACCTCCTCCCTTTTGAAGGGCACTCCGAGTTCCTCAAGCCTCTCGATGATTTCCCTCTCCTCCGCTTTGGAGCGCGCGTAGAGGTAGACCTGCCTTCCAGCCCTTCTAATGACGACGCCCTCAAGGGAGACTCCCTCAAAAGCTACAATCTTCGAGATGAAACCGCTCAAATAGTCCTTCGCTATCTCCTCCGGCTTGCCATCCGCAACCACCCTCCCTCCCCTGAGGAGGAGCACTCTATCGCAGACGCTCGATATCTCGTTGAGGTAGTGGCTGGTGAGGATTATTGTGGCTTCCTCAGCCCTCTCACGGAGCATCTCCCAGAGCTTGAGCCTGTTCTGGACGTCAAGGCCAACGGTCGGCTCATCGAGGAAGTAGAGCGGAACCTCCTCCGAGAAAACCATCACCAGGAGGGCCCTTCCCACCATTCCGCCCTAGAGGGTTGAGAAGAGCTCGTCGGCGTAGTCTATCCCAAAGGCCTCCATCGCCTTATTAGCTCTCTCCCTCGCATTCTTCCTCGAAAGCCCGCGCATGCGGAGGTAGTGGTAAACGTAGTCCCTCGGCGTTAGAGTGTAGAAGTGGGCCCTAACGTCCTGTGGGAGGAGTGCAAAAAGGTTCCTCGCTTCGCAGGGCCCCTCTCCAAAAATTCTGACTTCACCGGAGTCGGGTTTCAGGAGACAGCTCAGAATCCTTATCAGTGTCGTCTTTCCCGCTCCATTCGGCCCGATTATTCCCACTATTTCGCCCTCTTCCACTGTGAAGGAAACGTTGCTGAGGGCCTTTTTTGAGCCGTACCATTTGGAGAGGCCTCTTACCTCAATGGAGGACATACAAGAAAAGTTCCCATCTGACTAAAAATGCCTTTCGGAGGTGTTGAAAGGAAAGGAAGAAGTTAAAGGCCTTCAGTCAAGGTCGCTGCCGAAGTCGTCGCCACCCTTGTCTCCCTTGTCCTTCTCAAGCTTGCTGGCGGCGATGACGTCGTCGATCCTGAGGATCATCACAGCAGCCTCGCTGGCGCTCTTGATGGCCTGCTTGGTGACCCTCACTGGAGCGATGACGCCCTTCTCGAGCATGTCGGCCGGCTCGCCCTCGAAGACGTCGACACCGATGGTCGGACCCTTCTCCTTGTGGGCGGCGATGACCTTCACGAGGGTCTCGACCGGGTCGAGACCGGCGTTCTCGGCGAGGGTCCTCGGGATGACCTTGAGGGCCTCAGCGAAGGCCTCGATGGCGAGCTGCTCCTTGCCGCCGACCTCCTTGGCGTACTCGTCGAGCTTGATGGCGAGCTCGATCTCCGGAGCACCGCCGGCAGCGACGATCTTGCCGTCCTCGACGATGTCCTTGACGACCTTGACGGCATCCTCAAGGGCCCTCTCGACCTCGTCAACGACGTGCTCGGTTCCACCGCGGATGAGGATGGTGACGGCCTTCGGGTTCTTGCAGCCCTCGACGAAGATCATGTTCTCGCCGGCGACCTTCCTCTGCTCGACGAGCTCGGCCTCACCGAGGTCTTCGCTGGTGAGGTCGCGGATGTTGGTGACGATCTTGGCACCGGTGGCCTTGGCGAGCTTCTCCATGTCGCTCTTCTTAACCCTCCTGACGGCCATTATGCCGTACTTGGCGAGGTAGTGCTGGGCAAGGTCATCAATACCCTTCTGGACGAAGACGACGTTCGCTCCAACCTCCTTGATCTTGTCGACCATCTCCCTGAGCATGCGCTCCTCCTGCTCGAGGAAGGCCTGGAGCTGCTCCGGGCTGGTGATCCTGATCTCGGCGTCGGTCTCGGTCTCCTTGACCTCGAGGGCCTCGTTGATGAGGGCGATCTTAGCGTTCTCAACCCTCTTCGGCATGCCTGGGTGGACGACCTCCTTGTCGATGACGACACCCCTGATGAGCTGGGTCTCCTTGACGCTGCCGCCCTCCTTCTTCTCGAACTTGATGTTGTCGAGGTCGACCTTGTACTTGTCGCCGACCTTCTCGGCGACCTGCTTGACGGCCTCGACGGCGATCTCGGCGAGGTACTCCCTCTCCTCCTCGGCGGCCTTACCGGTGATGGAGGTCACGGCAGCCTTCTTGAGGACCTCCTTGTCCTCGACATCGACGTCCCTAGCGATGCTGTCGAGTATCTCCTGGGCTTTCTCGGCGGCCATGGTGTAACCTTTGACGATGATGCTCGGGTGAATGTTCTGGTCAAGAAGCTCCTCAGCCTTCCTGAGAAGCTCACCAGCAATCACAACAGCAGTAGTAGTACCATCACCAGCCTCCTTATCCTGAGTCTTAGCAACCTCAACCATCATCTTAGCAGCAGGATGCTGTATGTCCATCTCGTCGAGGATGGTGGCACCGTCGTTGGTGATGACGATGTCGCCGAGGCTGTCGACGAGCATTTTGTCCATACCCTTCGGACCGAGGGTGGTCCTGATGGTCTCGGCGACTATTCTAGCGGCCAGGATGTTGAGCCTCTGGGCGTCCCTTCCAACATACCTCTGGGTTCCCTCAGGCAGAATAACGACCGGCTGTCCAGCGAGCTGGGCCATCTCCCCTCACCTCCGCCCGTTCTCTTTTTTATGGGTGGAGGACTTTTAGTTACAATTAGTGTATCCGCTTTATCGTTCCTTTGGATTATTTATAAATTTTTCGGTTTCTTAGCAGCACCATGCGGCACCACAGTACGCGTGGAGAAGAAAGGTTCAGAAATCTAAAGCCCTCGGCTGGCCCGGCTCCCCCGTACACCAGCACAGCCGTTCTCCCAGCTACAGAGCGATTCAAGAGGTTAAACTTTGTGCACCCTCGCCCCGGCAACCTGCTCCAGGATGGGGACGTAGGACAGGCCCGGGTTTATTCCCCTTCCCCTCGTATCATAAATCGTGAGCTCAATCTCTCTCTTTTTCAGCGCCCTGGCCAGCTCCGTTATTTCCTCCTTGATCCTCTTTCCAAAGAGCGGCACGTTCGCCTTTCCATCGGTTATTAGAAAAGCCCTCACCTTGACAGACCTGTCCTTCACCCTCTCCCTGTTCGCCAAAAGCAGAAGATTGTAGAGGGCGGAGCTTAAAGGTGTCCTCCCTCCAGTCGGAACGCTCTCTATTTTCTCAAGCACTTCCCAGTAGTTCTTGGTGGGTGGAACGAATATCTCCGCCTGGTTACCTTTCGCAACGATCAGGGCCATCTTTGACTTTTTGATGTAGCCGTTCTCAACCAATTTCTCCGCTATTCCCTTCGCGATGCTTATCCTCTTCTGCACGGCCATGCTTCCGCTTGAGTCCAGGAGCAGAACCCAGAGCGTTGGTGCCTTTGCCTTCCTGACCCTAACGCGGATATCGTTTAAATCGAGCTTTATTGGGGGCTTTTTGCCATTCAACATGGCGCAAATAACCGAGTTGTAAAAATCAACATCCCTTATTTCACCTTTGGGGGGAACGTAAGAGACGGGAATTCCCTTCGGAAAGTTTATCACCGTGACGCTGACGTCCCTCGAGGAGCGGTATCCCTTGAATTCACTTCCATCAAAGTTTTTACTCTCTATCCTCGGGATTTTAGCCTCGCTCGAGCGAAAATTCTGCTCTAAGTTTCCAGTCCCTCGACTTCGAGGCTCCTGGTTCCTCCTTTCACTCCTTTTTCCCTTTTTGTGCTCATGCTTATGATCGCCTTTGTGGTCGTGATCCTGCTTGCTATCGTCCTTAGGCTTTGGGGGCCTCATCTGGGGTGACTTTTGGAACGGCCTGTCCCTCAGGCGGTGCGGCAAAGCTAATTCCATGGCTTTTTCCAGGTCTTCCAGTGAGACCCTTCTCCTTCCGTTTAAAGCAGCTATTGCCTTGGCCGTCTTTATCGTTGCTATCTCGGCCCTGTTGGTTTTGATTCCCAGGTTAACGACAGTTTCAGCCAAAAGCTTCAGCAAATCGTCGCTTATCTCAACCTTCGGCAGAATCCTCCTCGCCTTAACGATCCTCTCCGTGAGCTTCTTCTCTTCGCTCTCATACTTTTTGTAGAAGCTTATGGGGTCTTCATGGAACTCCTCAACGCGCTTGACTATCTCTATCCTCTCCTCCGGATCCATCGGTGCTGAAACTTCAACGCATAAACCGAACCTGTCGAGGATCTGCGGTCTGAGCTCGCCTTCCTCAGGGTTCATGCTTCCAACCAGGATGAACCTCGCCGGATGCCTGAAAGAAATCCCTTCCCTCTCTATCGTGTTCCATCCCATTGCTGCAGCATCTAAGAGTGAATCGGCTATGTAGTCATCGAGAAGGTTCACCTCATCGATGTAAAGAACTCCTCTGTTCGCTTCCGCGAGTATTCCAGGCTGTAGAGCTTTTTTGCCCTCTTTTAAAAAGCGCTCAACGTCAATTGTTCCAACTAATCTGTCTATCGTAACGCTTAAGGGCAGGTCCACAACGCGCATCTTCCTCTTTGCCACTGGCAGTTCTTCTCCCCTCTCGTATCGCTCGTAGCAGCTGTCGCACATCTCCAGCGGGTTCCTCGGGTTGCAGTTGAAAGGACAGTCCGCCACGACTTCAATCTCGGGCAAAACGTTGGCCAGAGCCCTGACCAGGGTCGATTTTCCCGTACCCTTATCACCCTTAAGCAGGACACCACCGATCAGTGGATTAACGGCTACACAGAGTAGTGCCAGCTTGGCCTTTTCCTGCCCGACTATTGCAGAGAACGGGAAGACTAATCGTTTTTCACGAGGCTCCATATTCCCTCCACCTCCCTCATGTTTTCACTCCAGTGTTCGTCGTCTTGGGCAGTGTAGATTTCAATCGTTCCACCTTGAACATATCCTTCACCAAGGCTTTCTTCCAGAATTCCTTCGATTTCCGAATAAACTTCCATGAGCCTTTCAATGAGCTCATCGCTCGTCTCCCACAGGCCGCGCTCATAGGCTTCAATCAGCCTTCTCGCGATCTCCTCGATGGCGTAGGGGTTGTGCTCCTCGAACCATCTCCTCATCTCTTCGTCCAGAACGTATTTCCCTGCTATCTCGTCAAAAACCCAGTCCTCAACTAGCTTTGTTGTCGCCTCCCAGCCGTATAGGTGGTTGATCTTCTTGGAGAACTCGCTCGCCCCCCGGTAACCGTGCTTCTTCATCTCTTCAATCCAGCGCTCGTTGAGGAGCTTTGCCCTGACGACCCTCTCAAGCTCAACTTTCACCTCAACGATTTTGGTATCGCTTATGTCCCTCGTGTCCGTCTGAACCACTTCAGCGTTCTTGCCGGTTAGGGCATCAACGGCTGCCTTAAACCCTCCATGATGGGCAAAATAGCAACAGCAGTTAGTCGGGTCGTGCTCGTCGCTTATGTGGTTTCTGTTGATCACGTCCACCTCTTTTAGGCTCAGAACCAGCGAGTCATATGCTTCAACGCCAAAGGTATCCTTTCCGTAGGCGTAGCCGCTCCACTGAATCCACACCTTGGCCAAGTCCTCGTCACTTCTCCAGCCCGATGATTCAACCGCTAAATTCACTCCAGCCCCGTAGGCACCCGGTGGGGCCGAGAAAACCCTAAACCTTGCGAACCTCTGCGCCTCTTCAAAGCTCTTTCCGAGTTCAATTAGCTTTTTGATGTGCTCAACGTAGTGCTTTCTAATGTAGTTCATCTCCAAGGGCTCATCCAGCGTAACGACCTTCTCTATGGCCTCGTCAATCAGGTAGATGTAGTTCGGCAGCGTGTCCCTCACTATTCCGCTTATCCTCACCAGGACGTCAATCCTCGGCCTTCCGAGATCCTCCAGAGGTATGACTTCAAGCCCGGCAACCACATCTCCCTTCCAGACCGGCCTGACTCCAATCAGGTACAGAATCTGGGCTATCTGCTCTCCATCAGCCTTGTATCCGTCTATGCTCCAGAGAACCTGTCCGACGCTCTCCGGGTATTTTCCGTGCTTTTTCATGTATTCCTCCAGGAGCTTCTCCGCGGTTTCAACTCCTATCTGCCACGCCGCTTTAGTCGGCAGAGTCCTTGGATCAACTGCATAGAAGTTCCTTCCCGTCGGCAGAATTTCGAACTTCCCCCTCGTTATCGCTCCCGAGGGGCCGGGTTCAACGTATTCTCCACTCAGTCCTTTCAAGAGCCCTTCGTGCTCCTTTTTACACCCGATTATTTTCCCTGCAACTTCAAGGGCTTTTCTAAACGTTTCTTCAAGCTTCTTTTTCTCCTTAACTTTGAATCCGAACTTCTCAATTTCTTCTGCAATGACTTCAAAGCTTTCTCCCTTAAGCAAACGCTCCAGGCTCTTGACTGCTATCTTGTGAAAGATCTCCAACAGTTCCCTGTTCGTGAACCCGTTTGTAGTTCCCAAGGGGTTCTTTTTTAGTTCATCGTAGTCCAGGCCCACTGCCTCGGCTATGACTCTCCTAATCGAAGGAGAAGCGTAGGAATCATAGGCCATTGCAGTGGCAACGTATTCCGCCAGCCTCTCGGGCTCCCCTGGCGGATAGCCGAAGATGTGGAGGCCGAGGTTTATCTGGGAGCCCCTCATCAGCTCGACGTAGCGGTGTATCTCCTCTATCGTCCGCTCTTCATTTTCAGGGTTCGCTATTCTCAGCCTGTTTTCCTTGGCCTTCTCAAGGATCTGCTCGTAAATCTTCCTTCTCCTCGCTTCATCTCCCAGGTTCTTAGCCTTTGCATACTGGGTCAGGAGGGAGTCCAGATCGTCCAGAACCCCCGCCATTCCCATCGGGGGGTAGATGTGGTCTACAAGCGCTGCGTAGCTTCTCCTCTTGGCAATAACACCCTCCATTGGATTGGAGACAGCATAAACGTAGAGGTGAGGGACGTCGTCCAAAGAAGCTTCAGGTACACACGATGGGGAAAGCCCGACGCCTTTTCCGGGCCTGAATTCAAGGTAGCCGTGGGTTCCGAAGTGGACCATTACATCAGCCTTGAATTTCCTGGTTATCCACCTGTAAACGGCCCACCACTGGTGAGGTGGGGTTATCGTTGGGTCATGCAGAATTCTGCACACCTTTCCATCGCACCTCGCCCCGGCGCAACCGAACTTGGGCTGGGGGGTTATGAGGACGTTTCCGAACCTTATCCCCGGGACGACGAACTTTCCATCATAGACCATCCCGACCAGCGCTTTGTCCACTTTTCCAGCCAGGACATCCTCAGGTCTTCCCCAGTCCTTGACGATTCTTTCCCTCAGGTCATCCAGCAGCTCGTTGAACCACTCCAGGTACTCCTCCAGGCCCACGAAGTCAATCGCCCCGCCGCTCCTGACTATCTCCTCAACGCTCGTCCACCTGAACTCGCTTATCGCCTTCCTCTCCAGGATAAGCTTTATCAGCTCTTCACCGTTTTCCGGCAGGTCCTCGCCAACGTAGTATCCTTTCTCCTTAAGCTCGTGCAGAAGTCTGACGATGCTTTCGGGAACATCCAGGCCGAGGCCCACGGCGACGTTCGCCTCAAGGCCTTTGCACGGCGGGTTTATCAAAACGATTGCTATTCTAACTTCATCCCTGGGCTTCTTCCTCAGCCCGACCCACTTCTTCACCCTTCTGGCCAGGTACCTCATGTGCTCTTCATAGGGCTCGCCCTTCTTGTAGCCCTCAATGTTTCTGGTTCCGGCTATGAAAATCGGCTCAATTGCACCCGCAACTTCCGGAATTATCACCCCATAGACCTGAGTCATGTAGTCAACGCCCTTCTCGCTTTTCTTCCAATCCTCGAGGGACTGATAGTAGGACCGTATCGGGGCGAAGACCGGGACGTTGAGCCTCCCCAGGTTCTTCAGCTCGACCGTGCCGAAGGAGATTAAGCTCACTAAAGCTTTTACAACCGGCTTTCCGTCCTTCATGAAGAACTCCTCAACGGCCTCGCTCTTCTCCCTTCCAAGCCCTGTCCTTGAGTCTTTTCCGTAGGTGAAGACCGGGATTACCCCAAAGCCTTCCTCCTCAAGGGCTTTGATGAGCTCTCCAATTGGTCTGAACTCCTTGTAGAGCCAGGCACTCCTCCAGAAGAGGACTCCAATGAGGGGCCTCTTCTTGTAAACTCTCAGGTATTCGTCCAGGCTTTCAAAAAGGCCCAGCTCGGGGTGGTAGATGCCGTGCATCGGCACTTCCTGGGGATCTTCGTACTCAAGCTCAGCCCCAGCGAGGCCCGCAAGGAACCTGACCAGGTTCCTCAGGTTCTTTTCGCCCCCTAGGACGTAGTAGGTCTTGGCCTTTATCAGAACCTCCTCCGGGACGTTCGCCAGGCCCTCCAAACCGGCGCAGGCAATGACTTTAGCCCTGCTTTCTTTAATCCTCTCCTCCACTATTTTGGGGAGCTCGTGGGCGTAGATGAAGATCACCTTAGCTTTCTCTACTTTATCCAGTTCCCCCTCACAGTTCTGGTCGATGAGCACGAGCCCATCTATTCTCTCCTCCTCAAGTATCTCCCTCAACAGGGGCAGGGGTCTCGCGCCGTATCCCAGGATTAAGCATATCATTGAATCACCTCCGTTCTGGGGAGTATGAGCCTGAAACCGTCGAACTCAAGGACGCACACTGGGACGCCGTAGACGTCGCGGAGCATCTCCTCGCGCAGGACTTCAAGCGGCCTCCCGACGGCCCTGATCTTGCCCTCCTTAACGAGGGCTATCCTGTCGGAGTAGAGGGAGGCCAAGTTAGGGTCGTGGAGCGTCATGATGGCCGAGATACCCCCCTCCCGCGCGAGCCTCTTGACTATCCCGAGGACTTTGACCTGGTTCTTGAAGTCAAGGTGAGCCGTTGGCTCGTCGAGGAGCAGAACCCTAGGCTCCTGGACTAGGGCCCTCGCTATGAGAACCAGCTGCATCTGTCCACCGCTCAGCTGGGTGTAGGGTTTATCCTTAAGGCGCTCGAGTCCGAGGAGCCTGAGCTTTTCGAGGGCCTTCTCGTAGTGTTCTTTTCTCGGGCTCTCAAAGGGGCCGAGCTGGGAAGCCAAACCCGTGACGACCACGTCCAGAACCGTGTAGGGGAAGGGCGGTGTGTGGGACTGTGGGACGTAGCCGGCCAGCTTGGCCCTCTCCCTGATGGGCAGCCCGTGGAAGTCCCGGCCGTCAATGAAGACGCACCTCTTCTTGGGCTTCAGCAGCCCGTAGATGGCCTTCAGTATGGTGGTCTTCCCGCTCCCGTTGGGGCCAAGGAGCGTCACGACTTCCCCTTCCTTCACCTCGAGGGTGACCCCTTCGATGCTGAAATCACCGTAGCTGAACGACAGGCCTCTGACCTCAAGCATCCCATCCACCGCCCGTCTTTCTGAGCAGGTAAGCGAAGAAGGGAATTCCAAGGAGGGTCGTTATTATACCAATCGGGATCTCGTAGGTCGCCACAGACCTCGCGAGCGTATCGGCCAGGGCCATGAACGAAGCCCCGAGGGTTATCGTCAGGGGTATCAGGGTCTTGTGGTCCGGGCCGAAGGCCATCCTGACTATGTGCGGTATCATCAGCCCGACCCACCCGATTATACCGCAGAAGGCTATTGAGACGGCCGTTATCATGGAGACGATGACTATGAAGACGAACTTCAGCTTCTCGGTCTCGACACCCACGATTTTAGCCTCCTCACCGAAGGAGAGCACGTTCAGCTGCCAGCGCATTGAGTATATCAGGAAACAGCCGGCGAGGATCACCGGGAAGGCCACCTTGACCGAGCCCCAGTCAGAGTTGGCGAAGCTCCCCATGAGCCAGTAGACGATGCTCGCCAGCTTATCGTGCTCCATAAGGAACTTGAGAAGGGACGTTAAAGCTGAAAAGAAGGCGTTGACTATGATTCCGGCGAGAACCAGCGAGACTGGGGTTATTCTTCCGCCGACCCTCGCCAGCGAGGTCGTTATGAAGACCGCGAGGAGCGCGAAGGCGAACGCTGAAGGAGTTACACCTAATCCAACGGAGAGGCCTATGGCCAAAGCCGCGCCGAATGCCGCCCCGGAAGATATGCCGAGGATGTAGCTGTTGACGAGGGGATTCCTGAATATGGCCTGCAGAACCGCTCCAGAGATGGCAAGGGCCGAGCCGACGAGCATGGCCATCAGGACGCGGGGAAGGCGTATCTCAAAGAGTATGGTCTGGTAAACGCTCGGGTAGGGAATTGTGACGGAGAAGGATACCTTCCCAAGGGTTAAAGTTTTCAAAACTTCGGAGATGATCTGGGCCCCTTTAAGGAGCACCATACTCACTACGGCGGAGGGAGGAATTGGATAGGTCCCTATACACAGGCTTACGATGAGGGCAAGGACTGGGGAGAGCAAAAAGGAAAGGTAGAGGGCTCTCCTCATGCTCACCCACCCTGGTAGAACGGGCTGTAGAACTTCTCAATCAGCTCGTCCCTGACCGACTCCCAGCTCTGGTAGCGGTCGGGGTAGACTATGTTGGCCATCTGGTAGAGGCCGACTATTATCCTCGGGCCCCAGTCGAGGTAGCCCTTTGAACCTGCGAGGATGCCGTAAACGTGTCCTTCCCTCACGGCCTTGATTTCCTGCCACCTTGAGTCATTTTTAATGCCGTTCACGGCGTCCTCAAGCCTGTCCTGGCTGAATGACGTCAGGATTAAAACGTCCGTGTCGTTGCCCCAGTAGGCGATTATCTTCTCGAGGTCGAGCTTGGGCCACTGGGTGTCGAATGTCATGTCGAAAGCTAAGTTGTGGGCACCGATGAGCTCCACCATACTCGCCCACGCGCTTCCGTTGGCGTAGACAGTGACCGGGCCGGCGATGTCCTTGGGGGCACTTATGAGGAGGGCGTTCTTTCTCTCGCTCTCCGGAATCTGGGCGGCGGTTTCCTTCACGGCGCTGAGCTTCTCCTTCATCCATCCTGCCAGCTCACCGGCCTTCTCTTCCTCACCAAACACCTTTCCAAGGAGCTCGACGACATCCACGTTGTCCTCGATGGTCTTAGCAGTGAGTGCTATGACGGGTATGCCGAGTTCTTCCGCCTTCTGTATCGTCTCGGCGTCGGCGTACTTGCCGCCGTACCAGTCGATTATTATGAGGTCTGGATTCAAACCGACGACGGTCTCCCAGTTGAGGCCCTTGAAGTTGCTGCCAACGACGGTCTTGTTCTTCACATCATCCGGGAGGTAGGGGTCGTAGGGGACGTACTTGCCTATGCCGACTATCCTGTCCTGGACGCCGAGGACACAGAGTATCTCCGCCCAGTAGCCGGAGAGCACTATCACCCTCTCGGGCGGCTTATCTATGGTGACGGTCCTTCCCGCGAAGTCCGTGACGGTTATCGGGTACTTGGGAGCGGCAGTGGTGGTTGTCGGGGATGAAGCCGTCTCCGTTGGGCTGAAGGAGGGCGCGGTGGTAGTCGTAGTAGTTCCGCCGCTTATACAGCCGCTCGCCACGACGGCGAGGATCAAGACGCCGACCAAAAGCAGGGCAAAGTGTTTCCCACGGGATTTCATCGTGCTCACCACCAGTGTGCTACTAATTTCTAATTTAGTAATACAAAACTCGAGGAATATTGCTTATTTTTAACACTTTTTAAAACAGCAGGTTCATAACTTATGGTTTCGATAATATCAAAACAGAAAGAATTACCCATCCCCATCTGATCTCAATGGTGGGCACGTAACCTTATCCCCATGTGTCCCACTTCTTCTTTTAACCAGGAAATATCAGTCATTGTTCCCATGTTCCCCATAATTAAGCGAAGACCCAAGCGATGATGCATCAGCCAGTCTGACCTCCTCCCCGCCCTGGAGGGCGAGGTCTTCAAGAGAATAAGCCATAGCTTTTTAACCAATTTGGCCAACCGAATCTTGGTGATTAGAAAATGAGCGATGTTAGAGCTGAATGGGAGAAAGCCCTGAGCGAGAAGGACTGTGAGAAGTTACTTGAGCTTTTTGACGATTACATCGAGAACATCGAAGATGAGGAGACGCTGAGGGAGGAGCTGAAGAGGCTTGAGGAAGTCGTCATCGAGTGCGAGGACCCCTACGATTTAGCGCATGAGATAGCCCACGTTTACGCTCACCTCGACGACGCCGAGAGCGGCATTGAGCTCTACAAAAGGATAGCCGAAAGGAAGAAGGAAGATCCGGAGGAGTACGCGACGGCGCTCTACTACCTGGCCGATGCTTACGAGCACTTCGGCATGCCAGAGAAGGCGATAGAGACCTATGAGGAGCTGCTCAAGCTTGAGGAGGAAGTCCTCAAAAATGAGAAGGAGATAGCGCTGACGCTGGCCAACATTGCCGTGAACCTCGACGAGATCGGCGAGACCGAGAAAGCCATAGAGCTCATGGAGCGCGCGAGGGACATATTCGAGAGGCTCAGCGACGAGAAGAACTACCTCATAAGCCTCCTCGACCTGGCGCACTTCAGATACGAACTCGGAGACTACAATACCGCCGAGGCGCTGATAAACGAGGTTCTCAAGAACCCGAGGGACAACGAGATAGAGATAAACGCCAAGCTGGTGGAGGCCGAGATCTGGGCTGGCAGAGAGGAGTACGGAAAGGCCTTCAAAGCCCTCCGCGACGCGCTCCTGAAGGCCGTCGATACGAACGAAGAGATTTTCGGCCTCGTCTTCGACACGCTCGTTGACTTCATCGAGGGACTGTTCAACGAGGAGGCCTACGAGGACATCTACGAGAACATCGGGCTCTTTGTTGAAGTCTTCGAGGACGACACGGCGGATTTCTTCAGGGCGATAGGCGAGCTCGCCCGCTGGAGGGGAGGAGACGAGGAAGCGAAGAAGAGGTTCGACGAGCTCTATTCAAAGGTCGAGAACGAGGATCTGAAAGCAATCCTCGACGAGTGGAAGAAGCCAAAGCTGAGCCTGAGTTTAGGGCTTTAGGCTTCCATTTTTCTATCCAACGCCTTCGTATAGCGCTCTATTTCCAAGAGACTTTTTCTGATAACATTCTCCCCAGCGTTCCATATTTCGATTCCGACGACGTTTCCTTCCTCATCGTACTCGAACCACACGTCTTCGTCAACTTCGTCGGTGTCTGCCACCGGGCCCTCTCTGATCAGAATATAGAGGATATCAGCCTTTGGGTCATACCTAACCTTCATACCTCAACCCACCTTAATCAGAGCAGCAAACTAAAAACATCGTGTTAAATCACGAGAGAATAGAAGAAAGTCGAGGATTCAGATCCTCGAAACGGTCTCAACTTCGGCGCTCTCGACGTTCTCGACCTGCCTGAAGAGGTCGGCAACCTCGTCGTAGGAGTAGCCCTCCTCGTCCCTACCGAGGACGTAGAACTTGAGGGCAACGAGACCAAAAGCTATAGGCTCGCGCTCGACCTTGGCGAGGCCGAACTTCTCCGGGATGACGGCCTTGAGCTTCTCCTCGAGCTCGTCGAGGTTGACATCCGGATCGGTCGGCATGACCTTTATAACGCCAACAAGGTTGTAGTCAGCCATTCCTTTCACCTCCTAAACTTCACGGCCCCTCCCAGCCGCACTTGGGGCACTTGTAGGGGACTGAGAGGACCCTGCAGCTTTCACAGCGCCAGATGATCTCCTCGCCACAGTTCGGGCAGACGAAGTGAGTGGCGTGCTCCCTTGGGGTTATCTCCTTTCCGCATGATGTGCATACGGGTATCTCGAACTTGGCTTCCACTGCGAACACCTCCAAGAAAGGTGGTTTTTAATCACTGGTGGGCATTGAGGGAGTTGGCTTATAAACCTTTCTCTGGGAAAAGGCGCGAACTACAATGAAAGCACCCGACCCAGTTCTTCAATTCTGAGCTTCAGGCTTTCTATCATCTCTTCCCAGTTTGGACGTAAGCTCTTGGGGATAAAGTGGTTGGTGGAGTTGCCGATGTACCGGGCATTTTTCTTTGCATAATCGAGCTTTTCAACTAAACTCCTTAGGAAGTCCCCATCCTCTATGTGGTAGAACTCAAGGGTGAGCTTCAAAGCATTTTCCAACCTTTTCTTATCAAACTCCATGTTGAGGGCATGGAAGGAGTCGTAGATGTCCTTGCCTTCAGTGCGGTTGTAGAGGGCAGCGAGTTTCTTGGCGAGCAGGTCCTCAAAGGAATAGACCCTGAACATGGTCGGATACTCACTGACGAAGGGAGACTTAACCAGCTCAATTCTGGCCTCAACGTAGGGCGGCCTGCTGAGGTAGAACTCAACTTTGACCCTATCCCTATTCCCTAGAGGATTCCTGTAATAGCAATCGAACCGAAAAGTCCTGTGCAGAACCCTTGGGCCTTTAACGTCAAACTCCTCGACGAGCTTCATGCCCTTTTTTATCTCCTCAGCTGCCCTGCCAACGTCGCCGTTGAAATAGTCAATGTCTATGTCCTCGGAAAACCTTGCCGCTCCAATCTTTGCGAGGTAAACCCTGTTGAGGGCAGTGCCGCCCTTGAGTATCGCCTTCTCGCCGAAGATTTCCCACAGCTGACTCAGCAGGAAGGAAATCCTCTCCTCCTTGGCAATGTAGTTCAAGCCCAGCCCAGTCTTCGCTGCCAGATACCTGAGCATTTCCTCATCCATACGCCCACCCCAGTATCTTTTCCTTTCCAAGGTTGTCTATCACTTTCCACTCCTTAATGCTCCTCCCGCGGGAGGGGAGAGTTGGAACGAGCTTCGTCCAGCTTCTAACCCTGCCCCTTAGATAGTTAAGAACCTCCTCTGGGATGTCGACCCCCAACTCGTTTTTGAGGAGCTCCAAGACGTAACCGGTTCTCTGACAGAGGGAGTCGCTGGCAAAGCGTTCGAAGTAGCCCAAGAATTCGTCCCAGTCGAGCTTTCCGGCCTCGTAGAGGGCCTTGGTTATCTCGGAGTAACCCCCGCAGTATCCAGGCTTGTAAAAACAGTCGAAGAACGTCTTCGCGAGGGTGGATGTATAAATCCCATCCTTAAGCGTCATTCCAGTGGCCTTTTCTCCGAGGGCAACGGCCTTGATCGTGTACTCCCCAATGGTTCTTTCACCGGATTTTCTCGGTGTGGCCACGAATACCGTGAACGGCTCGTACTCGAGTAGGTCATAAAGCCTCAGGGCGGAAGAGAAGGCTATGTATCCCGGGAACAGGGCGAGGGCTATCCTGTAAGGGTTTTTTATTGAGGGGTTTCCAGGATGTTCATTGACGAGGTAGAGGCCTTTCTTCAGCCTTGTGAGGTATCCTTTTTTTGAGAGGCTCCAAAGAACCTTTTTAACCATCTCCCTGCTGAGACTTGGGAAGAGTTCTCTAATCTCGTCAGCACTCACTATATCAGTCCCTCGTATCGCCCTCATTATGTCCTGTTCAGTTTTTGTAAGGTAGTAATTTTTCTGCATATAGTGACCATTATGGTAACTTTCTTAATAAAATTTTCGGAACGAGGTTAAAGGGATGTAACATATGGCATTCTATAACCACTCACTTGATATGGTGAAATGCGGGGTTCCACCCCGCACCCCGGTTTTATTTGAATTACTGGGGGGCTCCGCCCCCACGCCCCCGGAGGTTTGCTTTATCCCCCCGTTCTTTAAGAAGGATCCCCTAATGGGGCCAGGTTTCCGGAGAAATGAGAGGTCCCCCATTATGGGGGACGTCCAAAGATGTACATAAGAGTTGCGGGAGTTAACCAAACCTTAACAACACCGGCCTCCCCTCATACAGGTTGTATAAAGGGAACTACGAAAAAGATCAAAGCATCAGGAGAAACATTTCACGGGGGACAAACCACACGCCATTTCTGTTTCCAAGCTTCCCGTTATGGACGACCACGCCACAGTCTAGTCTGTCCGAACGGAATAAAAACCTCGTGGTTTAGTCTGGCTTGAGCAGACTAGAGTTGAACACTTAGCAAGAATCGACCAGAGAGGATCCCCCGCAAATGAACCCCCTTCACTAGGGACGGTGAGACACAGATGGAAGTTCTGGGGGAGGCCTTTGAAGTTAGGGAAGCAGATGGAAAAGTTAGGGATAGTGATGCACATACTATAAAAGGCCAGTGAATTGCCCCAAAAAATTTTGCAAAAATGACAGACCATTTTCAAATTGGGAAAATGCGAGCCGGTTGAACTTTTCTCCCCGGGAAAAGAAGGAGCGCTCGAAGAATGGCGAAAATGAGAAAAGCAACATCTTGAGAACATCACTTCAGTTCCCAAGCTCATCGAAGGGTGTATGTACTTCCAACCACGCCAAACATGTCTATCAACGAACAACTTTCCACATCCCAAGTAACTTGGGATGCATAATCTTATACATCAATGAACACATTCACTACAATAGGGTCAAAAATTGTATATCTGTTATGACCTACCTGTTCAATGTATCCATAATCCTCAAGCTTGATGAGTAATTCTCTCACCGTGGAATCATTTAGACCCATATAGTTCTTTATTTCCCCAAACGTCGCATATCCCCTCTCATGAACTTTCTTCGCGATGACCCTCATGACCTTTTCGTAGTTTGATTCTTTTTTCTTGTCTTTTCTCAGTTGCTTGAACTCACTTATCACGTTTCTTTTCGCCTTCTCGATCATGTTTTTGAGCGCTTTTCTGTGAGTGTAGCCTTCAAGGCGGTCATTTGCATAATCAATGAGCCAGCCCGGCGTGCCACCTACCTCATCGTACGCGAGTATGAGTTCATCGAAATCATAATCATCAAACTCGTTTTGCTCAAAGCCCTCCTCAAGGAAGCGTATTGTTTCGTTGGGACTGAAACGGTTGAGGTGGATACGTTTTTCAAAGCGTCCATAGAGCGGGGAATCGCCATCATCAACCGCAAGCCATTTTTCGAGTATGCCAACTTGTGAACCGGTGAAGATAAGTTTTATGTTTTGTAACTCTGGCGAATCAAGTACCGATGCAAAAAGTTCTCTGAGGTCATTTTGTCCATATCTCAGTTCCTGCGCTTCATCAAAGGCTATTACGAAAGTGTGGTCTGTTTCTCCTAGAGCGTCGAATATCTCGGCGAGGGAAAGCTCTTCCTTATTTTCCCACGCTACCTCGATGAACGGGAGTTTCACGGTTATTTTTGCAAAGGGGAATATTTCTTTGAAACGCTTTTTTCCCGATAAGAGTCCAGTCATTTTTTGGGAGATGGGTTTTTCTGGATAGTTTTTGTTCATTGAGATTACTTTCCTCACGTCAATTACAATGGTCTGATAGTTCTTTGATTTATGCAACTCGTTGAGTGTGGAGTAGAGAAAGCTCGTTTTACCAACTCTTCGAGGGCCGGTAATTATGAAGAATCTCCGGTTTGGATTCAGCATCCATCTTTCGAACTTATGTACGTGATAGTCCCTTCCGAAAAGATCGCATACACGGGTTTTTGGTGCCGTACTGAAATAGTTCGGCTTCTGACATCCCATAGCTTTCACCACATAAGGTTTCATGGGAATATGGATAAAAATTTAATTGTGATGAAATTCCCAATCGTCCGCTTTGTTTTTGAGAGGGACCAGAGTTTACTCTGACCATTACCACCTCTGAGAATTAATCACGAAATGATCAATTTGCCTCACAACTCATACAGAAACAAGCACTTTTCAGAATAGGCACCTCATTTTCCGTTAGTGCTGAAGCTTTTGGAAAAGCTTCACCAAAGAAACGTTGCTTTGCAAAGTTTCATCAAAGTTTGTGATTCTTCTCCCCAAAGGTGCAGTTGAAAGGGTTTGCACTACCAAACTGCTATTTTAAGCTGGAATTCGCATTTCACAAGCCTCAAAACGCGGGTTTAAACCATTAAAGCGCTCCAACGGAGCGCAGGAGAAGTAAACCCACTTGAATAATGTATTTTCAAAGGAATTCTTCACTAAAAACCGCACACTCAAAAAGGCAAACACTCCCAAAAGAGCACTCAAACAGGAATCACCGACCTTGATCAAACTTCGCGCAGGCGAAGTTTGTAGAACTGGTGGGCCCGCGGGGCTTCGAACCCCGGACCTCCCGCTTATCAGGCGGGCGCTCTGACCAGGCTGAGCCACGGGCCCGAGAGAATGGTGCCCCGGCCGGGATTTGAACCCGGGTCGCGGGATCGAGAGTCCCGCATGATTGACCGGGCTACACCACCGGGGCGTGTCCGAAATTAGGGAGGGAAGAGGATTTAAAAAGTTTTCGGTGATGGAAACAGCGACACCCCGGCACTGGCAGAGATTCTCCATGAGACTACAGGGGAGAGATTGAAATAAATCAGCGCAGAATTCCAGCCACAGTGGATGACCCGAACGTCATTAAGATGCCCTTTGGATGTCCAGAGGGGAACATTATTCAAGTTTCAGCATGAATAGTGGCTCTAAAAGCACCATAATGTCAAAAAATGTTCTATATTCGACACTAATAGGGACGATTCCCACCAAATAACGTTCCACACGCGAACCAAAATATCTCCCATAGTTAGAAAAACTTAAAAGGAACAGACAATAGAAGTTACTTGGATTCCTGGTATATATATGATTTGAATTATTGGTAGTATTGCTAAAATTTGGAAATACTGCAACGATGTCACCGGTGGGAATTATGGGGCATAACATCCTGATCGCTATTCCAGCGTACAATGAGGGGCTGACCATTGGGTCTGTGGTAGCCCTTTCTAAGAGGTACGGTGATGTTCTGGTAGTCGATGATGGGAGTAAGGACAAGACTTATGACATCGCCATTTCTGCCGGGGCCCACGTTATACAGCACCCCCGGAACATGGGGAAGGCCCAGGCCCTTAAGACGGCCTTCAAGTATGCTACAGAAAAAGGCTATGATATTGTGGTGTGCCTGGACGCCGACGGGCAGCACAACCCCGAGGAGATACCCAAACTCCTTGAGCCAATTCTTAATGATGAAGCCGACATGGTCATAGGGTCAAGGTTCCTGGACGGGGCCAAGAAGAACATCCCCTTCTACAGGAGGCTCGGCCTGTGGGTCCTGAACGCCACCACGAACGTGAGCCTGAACGGGACGCTGAAGATCACAGACTCCCAGTCGGGCTTCAGGGCGATGAACAGAAAAGCCCTAGGTGAACTGATGAAGATAAACAGCAACGGCTACAGCGTGGAGAGCGATATGCTGGTGCACCTGGCCGAGAAGGGAGTGAGGATTAAAGAGGTGCCGATAACCGTCTGCTATGATGTCCCGAACAAGCACAAGAAGAACCCCCTGGCCCATGGGTTTGGAGTGCTGGCGGACATTGTGAGCCTGATTGGGTACAAGAGACCCCTGTTGCTCTTCGGGACGCTGAGCCTCCTCTCGTTCCTTGCTGCCATCGTTCTCGGATACCTAGCGTTCCTGCCCTACTACGAGGAGGGCACCGTCTACCTTACCCCCGCCATCGGCTCGGGGATCTTCGCGATAATCGGGATCCAGTTGTTCGTTGCCGGGCTGACGCTGAACGTGCTGGCGAAGATGGTGAGGGAGTGAGCATAGGGGGATGAAATCAATATGAGAATCGCATTCATAGGTTCCAGGGGGATTCCCGCCAAATATGGGGGAAATGAGACTTTTGTTGAAGAGATCTCCAAGAGACTAATGGAAAAAGGGTTTCAAATATACGTCACGTCTGAATCGAATAGATTCTTTGAGGATGGGTATAATGGCATAATCAGAGTGCACGTTCCATCAATTCAGGGGAAAAGTGTGACCATACCCTCTGTGAACGATGTGATCGCCACGACATACCTTCTTCTTAGACATTCTAAGGATATCGACGTTGTGTACTACGTAGCTCCAGATGGAGCATTATCAGCAATTATTGCCAAGTTATTCAAGAAAAAAGTCGTTATAAATCCAGATGGAATCGAGTGGAAGCGTTTAATAAAGAGAAGCCACTATATTCCGTTTTACATGATCCCGTTGTATCTCACCACGATGGTTTACATGTATCTAATGGAGTACTTATCCTGTAAATTGCCCGAAATTACCATTGCAGATTCTGGTGGGATAAAGGATCACTTAGAAAGGACGCATAAGGTAGAGAATGTAGTTTACATTGCCTATGGTGCAAGGGAACTTCTTCCGCCAAAGTTCTCAAAAAAAGAGGAAATGGAAATCCTTGATAAATTTGGACTTAAACCTAGAGAATATTACCTGACAGTTGCCCGTATAGTTGCCGAGAACAATATTCACTTAGAAATTGAAGGATTCAAGAAAGCGAACTCTACCAAGAAGCTTGTTATCGTAGGGAACTTCAATAAAAAGGATCCCTATACAAAGTACCTTTTCAAATTGAAGGAGGACGATGAGAACATAATTCTGCTAAATCCAATCTATGATAAAGAAGTCCTCGGAGTTTTGAGGAAAAACTGCTTTGCTTACATTCACGCTTATGAAGTTGGAGGAACAAATCCCTCTCTACTTGAGCAGATGCTGTTTAAGAGACCAATATTGGCTTATGATGTGCCGTTTAACAAAGAAGTTCTGCAAGAGGGAGGAATATACTTTAAAGATGCCGAAGATTTAGCTAACAAAATGGAAATGCTCGAAAGGGGAGGGTTCGACTTAAGGCTTATAAAGAAGACGCAGATTAGAAGAATAAAGAGGCAATATAACTGGGAGAAGGTTGCGAAGGAGTATGAGAGACTGTTTAAATTTTTGATTAGGAGGAGACAGGGATGACATTCATGGAATCAATAATTGATAAGACAATTAAGAGAAACATAAGACTGTACAAAATGATTCGCAAATTTTATGATAAAGTTAAGTTTGAGAAAAATGCACCAAAGGATAAAGAGTATTTTAAAAAGAGAATCAGAAAAATAAAACCCTCTGCAGAGAAGTTTTTAGACATATCAAGTAAGCCAGACAAAAATATTATTTTAGTAACAATTGATTGCCTTAGAAATACTCATTTATCTTACAATGGCTATCAAAGGGAAACCACACCATTTTTAGATTCGCTTAAAGGATATAAGGCATCGCTAATTGCGACTTCCCCATGGACTTATCCTGCTGTTGCATCTCTCCTTACGGGGTTTTACCCCCACAATCACGGAGCAATTCTAGATGGATATGATAGAAAGTTTGATTTATCCAAGTTAAAGCCATTAAAAGGTAACATCTTAACATTGAGCGAAATCTTGGCACTATTTGGGTATGCAACTTACTTTAATTCTGGAATTGATCTTGCAATGCTTTCTGTGAGAAGAAGGTTTCACGAACAAAAGCTTAATTCTTTAACAGATGCAGAGGTCATTTTAAATGACCTAAAAGACTGGATAGGAAAACAGAAAGACAACTTTTTTGCACACATTCATTTGAAAGACTTACACGAACCAATTACACCACCTCAGAAGTTCTACAATTATTTTGGTAAAGTCAAAAAGCTATATAAAATTGAATACTGGGGAGATTTCCAAAAGCCCGAAAATCAAAAAGGAAGAGAATTTGAAGAGTTCAAGGAAAACAAGATTTTACTGTATGATAACACTTTAAGATATGTAGATTACACATTAGAACAATTCTATGCATTTCTTGAAGATCAAGGATTAACAGATAATACAATCCTAATAATCACAGCAGATCATGGCGAAGAGTTTTGGGATCACGCAGAGGTAGAGGCTAAATATTTCTACGACATACGCGGCTACGCAGGGATAGGACATGGTCATAGTGTGTTCAATGAGCTTATTCAGGTTCCACTAATAATGACAGGTCCGGGTGTTCCTAGAAGGGAAGAAAAGGACAGGCTAGTTAGCGGTGTAGACATTGTGCCAACATTGTTAGAGCTACTCGATATTCAACATAGTATTCTGTTTGATGGAACAAGCATATTCAATGCATCCAAAAGGAGAATGATCCTTACTGAAAACACAATACATGGGCATGAGAAGAAGGCATTGATTTTTAGAAAGCTCAAATTTATTTATTCTAAAGACGATGGCGTTGCTTGGATATTTAATCTTAAAAACGATCCAAAGGAGCAGAAGCCGATTGTAGATGAGGAACTTTCGGAGATATTCATGAAAAACTTAGAGAAACTAACATCTCCTAAATTATTGTACTGGGGTGTTCAATAATGGACATAGGACGCCTTTTGGTTATTGCTCCATTTTATAGATTTTACATAAAACACTGGGTAGAAGCATTATCAAAATACATAGAAGAAATTGTTGTGCTTGTTCATTATAATCCCCTTGTTGAACTATCAAAAGTTATACCTGTGGGGGGATATATTGACTGGGTACGGCTATTTACAAAAGAGAATCTAATTGACACAAATAATACTCCCCAAAATGTCAAAATTCAGGTAGTGCCAATGTATTATTTAATCCCAGATGGTAGGAATAAAAGACTTGGGAATCTTGTAACAAAAAAATTCATTGATTATTTAAAAAAAGAAAACACAAACTTTGATATTGTTCATGGACAATTTAGATGGCCATCTGGATATGCCGCGATAAATATTGGAGAATATTTTAACATTCCCAAAATAGTGACAATACACGGTCTGGGTTTTTATTATGTCGCTCAGAGAGGAGGGTTCTGGCTAAAGATAATGAAATACATCCTTTCCAAACCAGATCATATTATTGCATCTAGCAATAACACAGCGAAATATATTAAGAAAATATGCCATAAAACTCCGCCAATTACTGTAATTCCCAATGGGTTCAATCCCACAATGTTCTATCCTCTTCCCCAGAAACATGCAAGAGAGGCACTAGGACTACCAATCAATAAAAAAATAATAGTATGCGTAGGTAATCTAGCAAAAATAAAAGGGCAACATATTTTAGTAAATGCTATGAAATACGTAATCAAAGAAAGACAGGATGTTCTTTGTATATTGGTAGGGGATGGTCAGTTGAAAAAAGAATTAAAGAAATTAATTAAAAATTTAAACTTACAAGAATATGTCTTTCTTGCTGGCAAAGTTCCCCATCAGGAAGTACCATTATGGATGAATTCAGCGGACATATTTGTACTACCAAGTTTAAGTGAAGGAAATCCAACTGTTATGTTCGAGGCACTAGGTTGTGGGGTGCCATTTGTAGGAACCAAAGTAGGGGGTGTTCCTGAAATAATAACCTCCAATGAATATGGGCTTCTTGTTGATCCAGGAAATCCAGAAGATCTCGCAGAGAAAATTATGAAAGCTCTAGACCTCGATTGGGACAGAGAAAAGATACACGAATATGCACAGAGATTTACATGGGATAGAATAGCAAGAGAGACCCTCAAGGTGTACAAAGAGGTCTTAAAAGACCAACAATAATTGTCAAGATGCCAATGCTTCTTGGTAAACTTTTAAATGCTTTTTAGCAGTAACTTCCCATGAGAACTCTTGTGCTTTCTTAAGGCCTTTATTCCTAAGTTTTCTTCGGAGTACATTATCTACAGAGAGGGTATACATAGCTTCAGCTATTTCGTTTAGGTTATATGGATTAACTAATAATGCCACACCCTCGCCTAATTCTCTTAGGGAGAACACATTAGACGTTATTACCGGAGTCCCAGATGCCATGGCCTCTAAAATTGGAAGTCCAAAACTTTCATGAAATGATGGAAAAATAAAGAATTTTGCCCCGCTATATAATTTTGGTAAGTCTTTATTTGCAATAAATCCTGTAAAAATAACATCATCTTGAATATTTAGCGATTTTGTTATATCTTTAATAATGGTAGGTTGTTTACCCCCAATTACTAATCTATCTGGGATTCTATATTTTTTCTTAGCAACGGCAAATGCCTTCAAAACTCCCACGAGATTTTTCTTTGGTTGATATGCACTTAGGTGAAAGATATAGGGTTGATTAACCCCATACTTTTTGAAAGTTTCTTCTAGCTCTCTTTTATCGCTTATTGGTCTAAATTCATCAGACACTCCATGATAGATGACTCTGATTTTATCAAGAGATATGTTAAGATTTTTAGCAATATTATATTTTTCGCTATGTGAAACAGTGATAATTGTAGCAAGTCTATCTTTAATTAGATGCCATTGTAATACCTGAGTAAAATCAAACATTTTCCTAGCTAAATCATTTTTTCTATAAAAGTAAGACTTTGGCAACGCTAGATTTGCCATACCATGGTTTGTAACAACAACCTTAACTTTGGAGAATGCAAGGGGAATAGGCGGAGCGGGCCTACCAAGGAAGGGCACATGGACAACGTCTATTTTCTTCTCGATAATCTTTGATTGGAGTTTTCCACTATAAATTGTTTGCCTCATAAGTATCTTAGAAAAAGATAACATGTTGACCTGTTTCATAATCGGCACTAAATTATCCTCTGGAGAGATATCTTCAATTATCTTTCCCGTAAAGAAATCGATAAGAAATATCTCAAAATCATCATTGGTTATCTTGACTAATTCAGAAATTAAATTATTCGTATAATTTGCAATGCTCACACCCATTGGGTTTATTGCTACCCCCACTCGCATAAGAATCCCAAGAAACTGTAGATAACATTTCACTTATAAAAGTTGCCAACTAAAACAGGAATTTAAACATAAGAGGACTTGAAGTACCCTCTCAGAAGCGTGTATTCCCAGCTCAATTACCAATCTAAAGTGCAACAGAAAAAATTTTAATAGCTCTCGACAAGAAATAGAATGGAGAGAAGATAAGGAAATACGCAGAGCAGTTTACTTGGGAAAGAGTTGCAAAGAGAATATTAGAATTATATGGGAGGGGACTGGATGAAAAATAAAGTGCTTCTACTTGTTATATTTTACTTTTTGCTCTTTTCTATCTCTTGGCTAATATCCTGGAACAGAACAAAACCCTATGTTCGCCCAGAAATATATTTCATTATTCTCTCTATCATGGGCATCATTACCTTAATCCAAGTACTTATGTCTCCAAAGAGCATGCCCAAATTTTGTAAACTCGTACTTTTCTCTGAGATATTTCTCTTATCTGTCTCATTCAACATTACTCAGCAGTTGTTATACCAAACAGTCACAGGCAGGGATCCTTGGGGGCATTGGATATTAACGGAAACAATAATACGTACAGGGCATATTCCCTCCTTTAATGAGATTCCAAGTCCTTATGTGAAGATACCAAATTTTCATATTTTAATTGCCACCTATATGCTAATATCTGGAATGACGTATAAGTGGGCCTCATATCTGGTAGCAGGGACCGGAACCTTACTGCTAGAGTTTTTTATAATATACCTTCTGACAAGGTCACTGTTTAAGGAAAATATTGCTTTTTTGGCTATGCTGTTTGTGGCGGTCTCTGATGTTGTCCTATGTATGACGGGAAAGAATATCGTACCTAATACAGTTGGCATAGGACTCACGCTTTTGCTCCTATATCTGTTTATACAGCAAGAAAAATTGATAGCGCATCTTAAAGGTAAGTTCTTAGTAGTGATACTGATTCTGGGACTCGTTTTCACTCATACTATTAGTTATGCATTTGCATTAACTCAACTAATACTTTTGATAATTTTAGACTTTGTTATCAATAAAGATAAAGAGTCGGTTCGCGAAAATCTTTGTTGGACGCTGGTGTTCTTTGTTATCGCTATATTTGTGTGGGCATTTGTATCAGGTTTTTATTTTGAAGGAGCTATTATGAGGATTCGGTGGTTCTTTGTTGCGGGAGATGAGGGCGTACAACAGTACGTACAAAATCTTACAGTTCCTTTTGTTTATGTTATACTTGCTAGGCTAGGTATGCTACTACTGTTTGGAACCGGTAGTATCGGTATTCTAGCAATATTAACTGGTAGGAATAGACATAACTTCAAAGTAATTAAACTTGCGATAGTTTCCGCATTCTTTATTGTTACTGGTATAGTCGCCCCATTTATACCCACTTTCTTGGGGATTAATGAGAGATTGTGGTACTATGGAGAGGTCCTAGGTAGTGTATATACGGGCTATTTAATTTCACGAGTATGGCAATCAAAGAGGTTTAGGTTGATAAAACGATCCTTAGTTATGTTCTCAGCTTTTGTGATTATGTGGCTAATGTTTACTGCGTCGATCTCAAATGATGATAACCCAATTGTTAAAGAGTACACAATAAGGACAGGATGGTATGATTCAGAAATTTTAACGGCAAAGTTTGCAATAACAAGATCTTCACTTCCAATAGCTACCGATATTGATTTTCAACATTTTAGTTCGATTAAAGTAGGAATGCTTAATGAGAGCTTTAGAAAAGACCCTATTTGTAATCTCAAGACTTTTGATGATATCATCAGAAACGGTGACTGTTTAGTCTTAATGCGAATGAATTTGATCCAAGAGAGATACTTTGTCTTGGGTAAAGGGTATTCTCAACGAGCATACTTGCCTTTTGGTGCAGAAACTAAAAGGGTTCTTGCAAGAATCATTGCATTTAAAAACACTATATATACTACGGGGAACACTATTGCCGTTGTTTAATTTATTCTAAATTTGCTGAGAAGATAATAAAACATGGCTAAATCTTTGTTCCTCATAGCCCGGAGAGGTATAAGCAGAGTATTAATTAAAATCTGGTAAATATATATCAATAGAGGAAAGTTTGCCTTAATAAACTTAAAATACCCTTCGAATACTTTAACACTAACTTTGGCTTTTTTTCGTGAAACACCAACTTTATGCCAGACTTTAGATTTAGGAACATAAACAACTCTTAGTCCTTTTTGCCGAGCATTTATGCCAAGTTCAACATCCTCATTTCCAAAAAAGTAATTGGGATTTAGCCACCTAAAATACTTTGTATTCATCATCAAAGCTGCACCTGAGATCCATTCAACATCTTCTGGTAGAAGATCTTCTTCAGAATCTCGAACTCCTGTTTTATTAGATGAATATACCCACACCAACCACCAATGTATACTTCCGCCAGAGGACCATATAATGTCATTTCTCCCATAATAATCATAATAATAAATCTTTGGCCCGACAATCCCAAGTTTCTCATCACTTTCGGCAACTTTAACTAATTCATCTAAAAATCTCTTATCCACAATAGTATCATTATTCAAAAGCAAAACATACTCTGGATTTAACACACTCAAAGCAAATTTTATCCCCACATTGTTTCCACCAGCAAAACCATAATTGCCTTTGTTCCTAATTAGAATTAATCTCCTGTTGACATCATATTTTTCATAGAGAGGTTTGTTGAATTTCCCTTGCCTTGCTTCGTCCTCACTTATTTCAAAAACTTTAATCGGTTTATTATAAGGGCTGTAATTGAAGAACTTTGAGTTAACCTCAATTTTACCTTCCACATACTCCTTAATTCTCTCTATTGAATCATCCTTGGAAGCATTATCCACCAAAATAACGTCATAGCTGGGATAAGTAATCCTGTAAAGCGACTCCAAGCACTCTACAGTGTCTCGCCACCCATTCCAATTCAAAATAATAATTGAAACACGAGGAAACACAGGGATCACCATCAACCTTTTAAGCATCGCTTCTCTTAAATCTTTTGAGATACTTAGGGGGAACGCTTATGCCAATTGGCAGAATAAATCTATGCAAAATTATTAATTTTCCAGTAGTCGCAGATTATCGGGGAAATCTAACATTCATCGAAGAGAACAGGCACGTGCCTTTTGAAATTAAGAGAGTCTATTATTTATACGATGTTCCAACCGGTGCAACGAGAGGAGGGCATGCTCACATTAACCTAGAACAGGTGATAATTGCGTTAAGCGGTAGCTTCGAAGTAATAATCGACGATGGGTACAAAAGAAGAAGTGTTTTCCTTAACCGGCCTCACTATGGTTTGTACATTCCTCCGGGGATTTGGAGAGAATTAGTAAACTTCTCTTCAAATTCAGTGGCTTTAGTATTAGCTTCAATGCCCTATGATGAGAAAGACTATATAAGAGACTATGAGAAATTCAGAAGAATGGTAAGGGAGGGATTTTGGGATGAGTCTGATAAGAGAGTTGCAGAGAAAATATCAAGAGTGAGAGCTTTCAAATAGCAAAAAATGAGGGATTAAGCATGAAACGGACCAATATTTTAGTGACTGGTGTGGGTAGTACTACTGCAATATCTGTAATTAAGGGACTAAGGAGACAAGATGAATATGAAGTGTTCATTGTTGGTACTGATATTAATGATTATCATACCATTGCTGGGGCTCAGTTCTGTGATAAGTTTTTCAAAGTCCCGCCTGCAAGTAAGGAAAGGGAATATATTAAAAAACTAATGGACATTATCAAGTCAGAGTCAGTAGATTTAGTTATTCCGATAGTCGATATTGAACTTGAAGTTATCTCAAGAAACAAGGAAATGCTTGAAAAGTACACTACAGTCTTAGTTTCACCGTATGAAACTGTTTTGATTAGTAATGATAAATATAGGACATACAAGTTTTTTCTAGAGCATAACATTCCTACACCTAAAACAATATTAGTCAAATCCAGCATTCCTAGAGAAATTTTAGCTGAAATTTATAAGGCAGGTATAAGTTTTCCCGTAATTACAAAACCCAGAAAGGGAGTTAGTAGCAGAGGGGTATGGGAGATACATAACGAAGATGAGATAGTTCTTATAAATAGGGTCAAGGATCCAATCATCCAAGAAAAAATCTTTGGGCAGGAATACACAATTGATGTTTTTTCTGATGGTAAAAAAGCCATAGCAGTTGTTCCTAGGAAACGAATTGAAACAAGAGCTGGCATTTCCTACAAAGGAGAGACAGAATACGATGAAAGCCTTATCTCTCTTGCTAAAAAAATTGTCAAAAAACTAGAAATATTTGGACCCGCCAATATTCAAATAATCAAAAACAAAAAAGAAATAAAAGTGATAGAGATTAACCCAAGATTTTCGGGAGGTCTCCCCCTAACAATAGCAGCAGGTGTTAATACACCATTATTAGCTGTTAAATTGGCGATGGGAGAGACTTTGAACCCTATAAATAGGTTTAAAAAGGTAAGAATGTGTAGATATTGGGAGGAGGTGTTCTTTTATGGAGACTGACAAACTAAAGTTGGAAAAAATTGCCGAAAAATACGATCCAAGTTCCCCAGAAAACGATTTCGATTTTTGGCTCATACAATTCGATTTCGAAGCCTTACGTAAATTCTTGATTGGCGAAAAAGTTATTGAGATGGGCTGTGGTAGAGGTGTTCTGACAGAAAAGTTGGCAAGAGTATGCAAAGAGCTTATTGTTGTTGAAGGCTCTAAAAAAAATATCGATTACGTAAAGGAGAAACTAAAGAGCTATTCAAATATAAGGTTCTACCATTCATTATGGCAAGAGTTCAAATATGAAAAGAAAGATATAAGCGATATAGTGTTTTTCTCCGGATTAGAACACATAAGCAAAGATGACGCAGAAAAAATCCTATGTACAATCAAAAACTGGCTCAGACCCAGTGGTAGATTGCACATTGTAGTCCCGAATGCATATTCACTACACAGGAGAGTCGCTTGGTATATGGGCATCATCGGTGATGTCCATGAATTCAGTGAGAGAGATAAGTTACTTGGACATAAACGAGTATACGACAGGGAAACTCTGTTTAAAGAGCTCAAAAAGTGTGGGTATAAAATAGTACATTGGGAAGGCATATTTCTGAAGCCATTGCCGAACTCCATGATGATGCAACTTAACGAGAATATCATCAGGGGATTCTATGAAGTTGGCAAGGAATTACCAGATTACTGCGCACATATCTACGTGGTGTGCGAAATATGAGGAAAGTAGTATTTTTCGATTTGGATGGAACATTGCTCGATACTTCCTATCGGCACTATAAGGTTTATCTAGATATCTTAAGCATGTATGGAATACGCAAAGTGCTTCCAAAGGAATCTTTTTGGGCAGAAAAGAGAAAGGGAAAGAAAACTACAGAACTCCTGCCAGAACCATCTAACTCAGAACTACAAAAGGAATTTGCAAAAGAATGGATAAATAGAATAGAAGACAAGACTTATCTTGTTTATGACAGACCTTTTGAGGGAACTTTAAACCTCCTCTCAGTATTGGAGACCAAAGCGGATCTCGTATTAGTAACTCTACGAAATAATAAGAGAAATCTTTTTTGGGAGCTTAATCGATTTGGATTATTAAAATATTTCAAGGCAGTATTAGTGGGAAATCCTCTAAAAATGCAGAACAAAACACCATTGCTGAAGGATTATATCGAAAAACACTCTAAGAGTTCAGCCAAGGGAAAATTTATACTCGTAGGGGATAGCGAGGTGGACATATCCTCCAGCAAAAAACTTGAGATCCCCTGTGTTGCAGTAACTTGGGGCATAAGAAGTAAAGAATTTTTAATAAAATTACAACCAAACTATTGCGTTGAGACTGTCTCCGAACTCCAGGACATTTTAATATCTGAACTTGGATGGGGGAGTAAGAAATGATACCATTCGTTGACCTGCGGAGAGAATACCAAGCTATTAAGGACGAAATAGATCAAGCAATACAGCGAGTATTGGAAAGTGGATGGTTCATTTTAGGGAAGGAACTTGAGGCTTTTGAAAAAGAGTTTGCTGAGTACATTGGGGTAAAGCACGTAATCGGTGTGAATTCTGGTTCTGATGCATTATACTTAGCCGTTAAGGCTCTTGGTATTGGCAAAGGTGATGAAGTTATAACTGTTTCTCACACGTTTATATCAACGGTGGATGCTATTGCAAGAAACGGTGCTAAGCCTGTTTTTGTGGATATCGATCCAGAAACATATACTATGGATGTAAGCCAGATTGAGAAAGCTATTACAGAAAGAACAAAAGCAATTATACCGGTTCATTTGTATGGCCATCCCGCAGATATGGACCCCATAATGGAAATAGCAGAGAAGTATGAACTGTATGTAATAGAGGATGCCAGCCAAGCTCATGGGGCTGAGTATAAAGGGAGAAAAGTCGGTAGTATAGGGCATATAGGATGTTTTAGCTTTTACCCTACTAAAAACCTTGGGGCTTATGGTGATGCCGGTGCAGTAGTTACAAATGATGACGAGCTTGCTGAAAAATTAAGAATGATGAGAAATTATGGTTCACCCAAAAAATATTACCATAAATTCATTGGAGTCAACAGCAGGCTTGATGAAATTCAAGCAGCAGTGCTTAGGGTAAAGCTAAGACATTTAGACGAATGGAATGAGAAAAGGAGAAAGATTGCTAAGTTGTATAATGAGCTTTTAGAAGATTCTGATGTAATTACACCCATTGAAAAGGAGTGGGCCAAGCATGTTTATCATCTTTACGTAATAAGGCATAGAGAACGGGATAAGTTACAAAAGTATTTGACAGAGAAGGGAATAAAAACCCAGATACATTACCCTGTTCCAGTTCATCTCCAAAAAGCTTACCTTGATCTTGGAATTAGAGTGAAGTTACCTGTTACGGAGAGAATTAGCCGGGAGATACTGTCACTTCCAATATTTCCATATTTGACAGATGCCGAAATTGAGAAGATAGCAATGGTGGTTAAAAATGCGTCCAACTGTTAGTGTTATCATGCCGTCTTATAATCACTCAAGGTTTATTGAAGAGGCTATCCAGAGTGTTTTAAATCAAACATTTGACGATTTTGAATTAATTATCATAGATGACAGCTCGTCTGATAATTCTCAGGAAATTATACAAAAATTTGCTGAGATTGATTCAAGAATAAAGCCGATATTTCACAAAAAGAATATGGGAATAGCTCGAACTTTAAATGATGGACTTAGAGCTTCCAAAGGGGAGTTCATAGCATTTATAGCATCAGATGATGTTTGGGTGCCAAATAAATTAGAGGTTCAGTTGGAAATTTTAGCCCGCAATGAAGACTTAGTGGTATGGAGCGAAGGGGAAATCATTGATGCTAATGGTAATCCTACCGGACAAGCTTTTACTGAAAGACATAATGCAACGAATAGAAAAAAGAGTGGACGGATATTTGAAGAATTATTAAAAGGAAACTTCATTTTTGGCTCTAGTATGATATTAAAAAGAAAAAATCTTGATAAAATAAGATTTGATGAAAGTCTAAAATATCTCAATGATTATAAATTTGTTGTTGACTTAGCATGGAAGTATGAATATCACTTTATTAAAAATCCCCTTGCCAAATACAGAATACATGGAAGAAATACAATATTATCCGATAAAAAGGGATGGCTCATTGATGCTGTAAGGGTCAATAAGTATTTCCTAGAACAATATGGAGACAGAATATCGAGAAAACTAAGAGCGATGCTATATTATAGAATTGCTTCCGCATATGCTCAACTGGGAAATAAGAGAGCTGCCAAGCAATATTTGTATAAGATCCTCTCGACATATCCAGCATCATTATATTGGGGCATGCTACTAGTCATACTGCACACCAAAGAAGACAGTTTTATAAGAAACGTTCTTAGAAAATGGTACTTGTCGATTAACAAAATACTTCAAGAGGTGTAGCAAATGCGTGTTGTTGTAATAGGCCTCGACGGTGCAACATGGGAGCTAATAAAACCATGGGCCGAGAAAGGAGAACTACCAACATTTAAGAAGCTCATGGAAAATGGAAGCTGGGGATATCTGGAATCTACAATCCCACCAGTTACGGGACCTGCATGGGTTTCTTTTGCTACTGGTAAAAATCCAGGAAAACACGGGATTTTTGATTTTGTATATCTTGAAAATGGTCGCTTGAAGCTCCATACATCAAAGGATATCAAAGCGAAGCCGTTTTATGACTTTCTATCCAAAAAAGGGCTAAAAAATATAATAATAAGCCTCCCTTTATCATTTCCTCCTACCAGTGAGTTTAATGGAATAATGATATCTGACTTTTTGTATCCCCAACAAGATACTTTTCCAAGTTCAAAACGTCAATATCTTGATGGCCTTGATATTGTCCCTGACCTGACTAAAACACCCAAAAGAGAGTTGTTAAATGAGTTGATTCGGACATTAAAGAACAGAATAAAACTTGCTCAAACTCTATTTCTTAATGAGGAGTGGGATTTTTACTTTGTATGGATAGGTGAGACAGACAGTGTCTCTCATCATTTTTGGAAGGACTTAAAAGGGAATGGATATCTAAAAGAACAAGTAAAAGCTGTTTTTAGGATTTCTGACGAATTTCTTAGATGGGTTCTGGGTAATCTTCAAGAGAACGACATCCTAATCATAATGTCCGATCATGGATTTGGTCATTATCCATATGTAATTCATCTGAATAAACTGTTGAAAGATAGAGGGTACCTAAAGACTGTAATAAAAGATGTATCTCAAGATGAGACGCTCTCTAAGAGAATATCGGAATCTGGAACAAAAAAGAAAATAAGCTATATCAAACCCCCTAAAATCCTTCTTAAACTAGCAACCCATCCTATCCTAAAACCAATTTCGCGCAAAATCTATAGGCTGTTATTCAAGAGCAAACAGATAGGACTTGTCGAATCTGTAGATTTTAAAAATTCAAGGGCTTTTGTCCCTACTTCTGAATCGTGGAGTATATATTTAAACGTAAATGATACACATGAGAGAGAAAGGATTAGGAATGAATTGATAAACCTTCTAAACAAGCTGGAATTTAATGGCAAGAAAGTATTCAAACGAGTTTTCACAAGAGAAGAAATTTATTCAGGACCATTCGTTGATTTTGCACCTGACATTCTCTTTCTAACAAATGGATTTTTTGTTGATGCGGCGGTTTCTGTTGATAAATTAGTCGAACCTTATAAGCCGGCTTCATTTCATGAGTTGTTTGGTATTTTCTTAGCTTATGGCCCGGGAATTAAGAAAGGTCAAAGAGTCAATGCTAAAATCTACGACATCGCCCCTACAATCCTCCATATATTTGGCTTACCACTTCCGAACGATATGGATGGAAGAGTGTTAATGGAAATTTTTGAAGAAAATTCAGAGTTTGCTAAAAGAAAGCCAAAATACGTTGATCCAAGCTACTACGAGAAAAAACAAGAAGACGAAAAACTCAAAAAAGCAATCAAAAACCTAAAACTCAAAAGTAAAATCTAAGCGGAGATTTTCAGTTTAATTATCTCCTTTAATCTCCTTTTTTCATCTTCTTTAAGCATCTTATTCAACTTATCCACAAATATTGATGTAACTTCCTCATCTTTGATAGGATGCTGTTCAAAAGGATCTTTTTTAAGGTCAAAGAGCCACTGAACACCATCATCCGGAGCATAAAGAAGCTTATACCTCCCCAAGATCAAAGCCTTCTTCTCATACCCATAACCCGTAGCCTCAGAAAGCAAAGGCCTTTTCTTGTTTTTAACCTCAAACAAGTTTTGCCCATCAAAAGTTAGACTATGAGAAACACCCAACAAATCTAAAATCGTAGGCATAATATCAACGGAACTGACCCTGTTTTCGGTATAATACCCTTTTTTCTTAAGGGCACCATCAAACAAAATCGGCACCTCAATAATCTCATTAAAAACATTATGACCATGCCCACCCGAGTGTCCCCTTGGGTCATAAAAGTACTTTGCTTCAAGTTCTGCATGTTCCCAAAACTCTTCGCCATGATCCGCTGTAATCACAAGAATTGTAGAGTCTAACAAGCCAGAATCTTCAAGAAATACATAAAACTGCTCTATTGCATAATCAACGTACCTGAGTATGTTATCGTAGAGAAGGATTCTGTTTTCCCTATATCCCTCTTTATCCTCTGGTTTTTCTTCCACCTTCCCGAAATAGCTTTTAAATTCTTTGGGTGGAGCGAAAGGTTCATGTAAATCCCCCAAATGAACATATGCAAAGAAGGGCTTTCTTCTCTTTGTTATCCACTTCTTTAAATCGTTAAGCGGTTTTTCGGCAGGAGCGTCTTCTGGATAAATTTTGGGAATAATTCTCCCCTTTAAAGGAAATCTTGCAAGTCCAATCGTTGTTTCAAAGTAAACATCATAATCCAAAGCGAAGAATATTTCAGGCAAAGTTAATACACTCTTCCTAATTGGTTTGAAATATTTAAGATAATTAAGATGCCTGACTTTGCTGTGTATGTAGGCGTTATGATTATGTGGATACAATCCCGTTAAAATTGATGGAACCGAAGGATACGTCCACGGTGCAGCGGAAATTGCTCTAAACTTTACCTTCAAAGAATCTAAAAAAGGCGTTGTTTCTCTTTGATATCCAGTAAATGATAAGTTAGAATACCTAAGACAGTCTATTGTTAAAACAATCACATTTAAGTCAGGCTTATTTGAAGTGTCAACATATTTATTTATATTAATGCTTTTAATCCTCGAGTAGAACTCCTTCTTGGCTTTTCTTTCCTCATGTAGTCCGTAAAATTTAAATGCAATACTTTTAAGCATCTTATTCTTATTTACAATGTTTTTTGCAGCATTTATTATTGGCTTAAACACCATAGCACCTCCTTAATTTTAACCTCTAAACAAACCTCCTTAAAATTTTCTTTATTATCTTTAAATCAACTCCCAACTTCTTCTCTATCGCCAAAAACAGCTCAACGTCCTCTTTATCAACACTTCTACTAAGCAAAACCAAGAAGAAGTAAACTCCCAAAAACACTGCAAGGACAGGAATCGCATACCATATGCTTGGCACTCTCAGGTGCAAGCTCTGAATTAGTCCCAATAGAACAAAACTGATTACCAAAGGCTTCACGTAGTTCCAGCTGAAAGGATGGATTTTAGTCCTTTGATAAAGCCAGAGTGATCTAAACACATTGGCGACAAAATAGGAAACAGCCGTTGCAATGGCTGCTCCTACTATCCCGTACTCTGGTATTAAAAGAACATTTAGCAAGACGTTGGAAATAACTGCAAACGTATCTCCAATCATGTTGAGCTTTGGTTGCCCAATAACAACTAAGCTCAACCCATTCAATCCTAAAAATGTGTGAAACATAAAACCCAAAGCCAAAATCTGAAGCGCTGGAGCCGCTGAAACATATTTTGCTCCAAAAAGGAAGTAAATCACAGCTTCAGGGAATAGAAACATCATACTGAACAAGGGAAGAGTCAGTAGAAATGTCCATTTCGTTAATATTTGATAAGTTCTGCCCAGCTCCTTAAGCTTCTCCTGAGCATAGAGTCTTGATGCTATCGGGACATATAAAACCGAAGTTGAGGCTAAAAAGATGGGAATAAGTCTTGCTAAAGGAGCGGCGGCATTGTAAATTCCAACGACTTCAGAAGATTTATAATACCCCAACATCAGCGTATCCGTCCACGTCATTAGAAAGTTCAGAATGCCTGAAAACATTAATGGGATAGAGAAGAGAGTCAGCTTTTTTCCAATCTCCAAATTTAGCTGGGGTCTGAACTTAAGGAGCTCGATTTTCCACACGTTAAATGCCAGAGCCAAAAATGTCAAGCTCCACCCAACAACATAAGCAACAAAGACAAAAGTAAACGAGAACTTCAAAAATGCCCCAACCACAATGAGAACCAAAAACACCGTTGGATAAACTATGTTCTGAAAATACACCTGCTCCCTAACCCTTCCAAGGCCCCTTGAGATCGAGATCATCACAACGATTAACGCCCAAAAAGGCAGGGCAAAAACTATTATCCTCAGAGCATGAACCAGCCTTGCATCTTTGAAAACTTGAGAAATATTCCCCGCTTCTAAGAACAGGATTACCGTCCAGATTAAACTGTTCACAGCAACAATCACCAAAGCCGTTGAAATTAAATCCCTAACTCTTGAAGGTTCCCTCTCTTTATAAAAGGCAACTTCCCTAGGAAGAGCATTCTGAAATCCAAGGGTAGCTATTACAAGAGCTATGTTCAAAACAGTCAGAGCTAGATTAAACACTCCATACTCTGCAGTGGAAAAGTACCTCGCTATCACCGCCCTGCTTAAAAATCCAAAGAACATCGAGATCACGGTTCCTGTGAAGATTATTCCTGTCCCCCTGGCAATCCTTTGCAGTGCCTGGCTTGCTTCGCTCATGGGTTTCACCTGAACCGGTGTAGCTAAAACTAAATTTATTGAGTGAGTTTAGATTCTTAAGGTTATCCCGGGCTCAGGAAAATTCTCACAGAAGTGCTATAACTGACCTCCTCCCCCCTTATCTTCCCCCGGGTGTGAAGACCACTCAAATTCGGGCTGTTGTTTTCATCGACTTCTTCGGAACCTAACGTCTTCAGCGCTACACTCCAGATCCGCGGGTATTAGCATTTTAACACCTTCTTCCTTACACAGTTCCTTTGCTTTTTCAGTAAAGCCTGATTCCGAGAAGAAGAACATGACCGCAGATCCAAACTCTTCTTTTGCTTTCCTCACGAACTCTTCCACATCCCTGTAAGTTGCCGGCTTATTCCTCCACTTAACCTCGAGCACGTAAATCCTGTCACCAAAGGCAACACCATCAAACTCAACATCACCCCTCCGATAGGGCTTGAAATCAATGCCGAAAACTTCCCTCATCTTCTCCCTGACCACGGATTCTCTTGCAAGTCCAAGCTCCCTCTTCACCCTGAGATACTTCTCCTCCAGCTCCTTAATCAGCTCTTCCAAATACTTCTCCCGCCTGAGCTCCAGCTCGGTGATGCCAAGGTAGGTCTTTGCAAGCCAGAAACGCATGAGCTTGTCGGCAAAGTAATACTTTTCATTCTGCCTTACAATCAAATCCGTCCTCAAAAGGAACTTCAAATAGTTTGATACCTCACCACTGGGCTTGCCCAAACGTCTGGCAATCTCCGAAAGCCTCAATCCCTCTTCCTGAGCTAAGATGAGAAGAATCTGCTTGTGGACGGGTCCTCTGTAGGCCCTTGAGAGGGACTCATTGAAAACATATTCAAGGTGCATATAGATGTCCCCTTTCTCTGTCAATAGTTCAGTGAGAAAGGCATAGTGAACATCTTTCCGCCTGATCTTTTCAAAGCCCTCCTCAATTAAACGCCTGCACACAGCCAGAACATAAAACGGATGACCCTGGGTGAGCTTATAAATTAGTTCAAGTGCTGATCGGGAAGCTTCAATCCCTGCCCTTTCCAGGGTTGTTTTTGCAAGCTCTACTGCATCTTCTTTCGGTAAACCCTTCAGGTAAATCCGCCTGAACTGGCCAAAGAAGGGATTCTCCGGTGCCAGTATTTCTTCCATCATTCTAACGGCAGAGCCAGAAATGAAGTATGCAATGTTCCTCTGCTTTTCCGTAACAGCACGCATTACTTCCAAGAATCCCTTGAAATTAAGAACTTCTTGGAATTCATCGAGAATGAAAACAGCATTTTGTCCTGTTTTCTCCAGAATTGACTCCTGAATTTCAAAGAGAGTTTCGAGGTTCCCATCCTTGATTGCTCTAACTTCCCTATCAACGTCAAGCTTTGCTGACAGGATTAGCAGGTCATCCCAGGTTAAGAGCTCACTCCTTTCAATCTTCATTCCCAGTGTATTAGCAATTTCATATAGAAGCTCCCTCGTGTATGCAAAGATAAATGAGTCTAAGCTTCCAATCCGCTGTAAGTTTAAGTATGGAACAACTCCCTTGGCTTCCTCTCTGAATTTGAGAAGAAGTTCAGTTTTTCCAATTCTCCTCGGCCCGATAATAGCAACATTAACCTTCTCTCCACTCTTTAGTGACCCATAGGCAGAGTGTAACACCTTCAGTTCCACCCTTCTGTCAACAAACATGATATCACCCTTACAGATTTATGCATAAAACTGTAATGCATTAGAATTTAATACATTTTTGGTTATCCTGACTCGCCTCGCTCATGGGTTTCACCCGTAATTATGATGGCTTTGTGATGGCATTATGATGGCTTTGAGGGCTTTAATTTGTAATAAGTGCCCCTCCCAGTTGCTCCGATTTTTTCAAATATTCTCCTTTTAACAAGTTCTTTTAAATCTCTGGTGGCGGTAGCTTCCGACACTCCAAACAGCTTCTGATACTCCTTATTGCCAATCTTCCCCTTTTCCTTCACATAGAGCACAGCTCTAATCTGCCTGTCATTTAAACCCAGCTTTCTCAGGTAATCCTCTGTATAAATATCCTTCCTCAAAAGAACCACAAAAACCCCTCTTTGAACTCAGGTCTTCAACTTATCCAAAAAGTAGAAAAAGAAGGTCAGAATCTGTAATACAGACGCAGAAAGTAGTTTACATCCCATCCAAGATTGAATTTAGAGAAGAAGTTTATCCCCTCACTCCAAAGGAACCCAAAGAGATCATCGCACTAATTCCACAGGAAAAGAAACCCAAGTGGCTGGTGAGGGAATGAAAACATTAGTAGTCTCAGTTGATAGAAGCAGAGAAAAAAGGACAATCTATGCCTTGGTTGTGGTTAATTATGATAATCTAAAGGAGCTTAGAGAGAAGACCAGTTGGCTTAAACATATAGCTGAGCTTAGAAAGCAAGAAAAAAGAAGCTACATTTCAAAATTTCCACAAAGGTTTGCCCCTATTAAACCGCTCTTAGAATACGTATGGATAACTCCCTATTTTGATGATCTCTACAATCAAATGAGCAAATTTGAAAATAATGCTAGGGTCTTAATAATTGACGATGTAGTGTTATCAAAGAAACTTCGAGGATATCAAGACAGAAAGAACGTTTTTAAAGAAAGCATTGCCAAGAAAAGAAGAGAATTCCGTCACATTGTTCTTCTAACTGACAACATTGCATATATTAGTCGTGAGATTTACGAGAAAACTCCAAATTTAACAGCTTTCAAAAAGGAGCTCCGCAGAAAAGGAATATTATAAAAGAGACATCAATTATGAGCCCTTCTCACGGTGCATCCCCGGCTTCATGAGGGTCTGCCGAGGCCACCACTCAAAGGGCCCGAGCCCGATCATTCTCACGGGCTCAACAGTATATATGCACCAATCCTTTATAAAGTTTGCACTCACTTATCGAAGATAGATGTTATGTCCTCGTTTTCACTGATGTATGGTAGCCTATTCTTAGCCATATGAACAAACTTTCTGATAGTTTCCTCATCCAGATCTTCCAGAGTTGAAGGAGATGGCAGGGAGTCCCACGTAGTTCCGGATTTTTTAAGGAAAAACCTCTGCAGATCCTCCCAGCCCATCTCAACGGTCTGGGCACCGACTCTTCTGTAGTACCTCCCTCTAAAAGAGACTGGAACAGGGGATTGGGGAACTTCAATGATGACGATTTTCTTTCCATCAATATCTTCAACTTTTATGGATGGGTTTATTCCAAGGTTGTGCCTTATTGATCTGGCTAAGCTGTCCAAGTCTCCAGAAAAACCAAAAACTTTACCATCATTGCTAACACCGAGGAGCAGAATTCCTCCAGCAGTATTAGCAAATGCCGACAGCGTCTTATACAGGGAATCATTTAGCTCCCTCTTAAACTCAATAGTTTCACTCTCTCCATTCTTAATCAGGTCTTTAACATCCATTTAACCACCAGATGTAAAAAACGATTTGGGAAATTAATAGCTTTTTGGTTCTGGAGGTGCGGCGCGAAGCGCCGAGATAAAGAGGATAAAACGGGGTCTAAGGGGCGAAGCCCCTTTACCCAAAAATTAATTGATATTAAGTTGCCTCGCTCACGGGGTTCACCTTTTGACTCATTTGACTCACGATGAGTCTTTAGCCTTCGAAATGGGCCTGTTCAGAGTTTTCTTATCTTGAAATTCAAATTCTCGAAGTCCTCCAGATCCCACAGGAGCCAGCCCTCACCTGTGATGGCTTCCTTACTTTCAATGCCCTTCGCTATCAACCCGTAATACTTCTGCCAGTTTTCTAACCCAACAAGCCCACTTTTACGCTCTAAATCTTTTAAAACTCCCCTCGCCTCTTTCTCTCTCAACTCCTTCCACTTTACCTCCACCAGCAAAGCCTTATTTTCCCTTTTGTCCAGTGCAACGAGATCAATTTCCTCATTTTTATGCCACCACTTTCCGATCTTCGTAAACTTAAACGGCAGCCCCCCATGCTTGTTAAGTTCTATTAGAAACTCTTTGGCTGCTTTTTCGAAGGTCTTTCCAAGGTAGGTGTTAAAGTTCCTCAGGAAGTCCTGAACTGCCGGCTCGGGGTTGAGCGACTCTATATCCTCATAGTGCGGACTGACGAAGCGGTGGTAAAAACGGAAGTATTCATCTTCTATAACATAAATCCCCCTCTTGGCTTTCCTCTCTGTTATTGGAACCTCACGACTCACAATTCCAAGATTTGAGAGCACCCTGAGATATGCAGACAGGTCTTTGGCCTCCATCCCAACGTACTGAGCGATCTCGTTAAGCCGGGTTTTTCCCATGGCTATGGCCTCGATGATCTGCATGTATCTGGTTGGATTCCTCAGTTCCTCCATGAGGAGAAGCCTCGCCTCGTTGAAAAGAAATGCACTCGGGTCAAAGAAGTTGTTGATAATCTCATCATCGCTCCCCGTTTTGAAGAATTCCATGTATTTAGGAATCCCCCACGTGACCCCATAGAGTCTTAAAAGCCCCTCAAAGTCCTTTCCAAACCATTCGACCATATCGAAGAAGCGGAATGGTTTGACCTTCAGAACCCCACTTGCCCGCCCATAGAGGGGGCTCTTGTAGCTGAGAACCTCACGCTCCATCATTCCAACGCTCGAACCGCAGAGGATAATGGTGATCTCTGAACCCTCAAGCACTATATCCACTACCTCCTGAAACTCGGATGTAACACCCTTGTCTGCCTCTATTAAGTAAGGGAACTCATCAAGAATCACCAAAAGCTTCCCCTGCCCTCTTAGGAACTTAAATGCATCCCTAAAGCTTTCGAATCTTACCGGAGCACCAATAAAAGAACTTATCTCGTGAGAAAATCTCTCGAGGTCTTTCTCATATCCCCTCTGGGAGCAGAGAAAATATATGCCCCTTTTGTTCTCCAAGAATTTCCTCAAAAGGGCAGTCTTTCCCACCCTTCTTCTCCCGTAGACCACAAAAAGTCGAAAGCCTCCCCTCCACGCCCTCTCTAGGACTTCGAGCTCTCTCTTCCTATTTACAAATTTTCGAATCATGATTATAATAATCATGACTCGAATATTTAAATATTTTGGTTTTAGCAACCTGACCTCCTCCTTGCCTGAAGGGCGAGGCTTTCAAAGAAAAATGTAAAGCCTGACCTGCCTCGCTCATAGGGTTCACCTTTTTTGCATCTTTTGCATCATTCTTGCTTCATTTTTGCATCATATAATACGTGCGGCGCGTAAGCGCCGAGATAAAAGAGGATAAAACGGGGTCTAAGGGGCGGAGCCCCTTTGTTCAGAGACGTTTAGAGATACCCCTTCTCTCCCAGATACTCCTTCAGCCCTTCCCTCCAGCCCGGCATCCTCAGGCCAAGTCCATGAAGCCTCGCGTTCTTCAGCGCAGAGAACCTCGGCCTCCTCGCCAGTCTGTTAAGCTCGCTCGATTTTATAGGCTTCACTTCAACGTCCCAGCCCAGGATCTCAAATATCGCTCTGGTGAACTCATACCACGAGCAGTATCCCTCGTTGACCATGTGGTAAACGCCCCACTCGGGCCCAATCTCCAGAAACTCCCTCAGAGTCCTAGCGACGTCCATCGTGTATGTCGGACTCATGAACTGGTCGTCAACTATCCTCAGCTCCTCCCCGCGCTTTGCCTTCTCAATGACCCAGTTGACGAAATTTCCGCCCTTTCCACTCGCCCCCGCCTTCCCATAAAGGCTTGCAACCCTGATGATGTAATACTTCGTCGAATAATTCCTCGTGAAAATCTCGCCGGCGTACTTGCTCGCTCCGTAGACGTTTATCGGGTTCGGAACGTCGTCCTCAGTGTATGGTTCTCCCTTCTCGCCGTCAAAGACGTAGTCCGTGCTGATGTAGACGTTGATTGCATCAATCTCACTGGCAACTCTGGCAACGTTCAATGCCCCTATCGCGTTCACCGCAAAAGCTTTCTCCGGATAGAGCTCCGCATCGTCGACCCTCACGTAGGCGGCGGTATTGATGATGACGTCGGGCTTCAGCTCTTTCAGCACCTTCAGGGTCTCGGGAACTGTAACGTCTAAGTCTTTGTGGGTCAGCGGGATGACCTCAAAAGACGGGTCTTCCCCAAAGACCTCCACCAGGTCGGTTCCAAGCTGGCCGTTGGCCCCGATTATCGCCACCCTCACGGGACATCACCAAGCCTAGTTATCTCCTCTGGATCACTGAGAAGAGATATCCCTTCATTCTCACAGGCATTGGCAAAATCGCTGTCAAACGAAATTAGATATTTGACGTCGTAAAACTTACAGGTTGCGAGAATGAGTGCATCATTCGGCAGCAGGCCGTATTTTATCATGTACTCAACGGCAAGGGTTTCAACAGTCCTGTTTATTTCCAGATTAAGAAAAAGTTCAAAAAGCCTTGAGAAGTCCAGGAGCTCCTCCCTCAGGTTCCTGATAATATCGGGGTTGTGTTTGAGTGTATACGGGCGTTCGCCAGTTAATGCCCTTAGGTACACCATAAGCGCCTCACTGAACACTATGCTGTTAGAATACAGGACGTCAAACCTCTCCCTTAAGTCGAGGAGGTCAATATTGCCTCCTAGGTGCTCAATTATTACGTTGGTGTCCACGAAGGCCGTTAGATGGCCCATTCCTCTTCGACCTCTCTGAGGAGTTTTTTAAGATCCATGTCCTTGAACTTTCCGTGAAGTTTCTGGACACTGTACTCTATAATAACCTCCCGCTCAACGATTCGTTTCAGCCGCTTGAGGTCAATCGTCTTCAGTATCTCGTCAGGGATGTTAAGCTCAATGGCGATTTTTCCCATATCCAACCACCGTCGGTGTATTTTTTATCATAGCGTTATAAAATGTTTTGCGATAGTAGTGTCTCAGAACACCCATCCCTTTTCGATGGCCTCCCTCAGCGTTGGCCACTTTCTGTCCTTCTCCGAGACTATGGGGTCATCAACCGGCCAGTCTATGCCTATATCCGGGTCGTTCCATATTATTCCGCCCTCATAGTCAGGGGCGTAGACGTTGTCAACCTTATATACGACCTCGGCAACGTCGCTCAGCACTACAAATCCGTGGGCAAAGCCCCTCGGAATGTAGAGCTGGTATTTGTTGTGCTCCGAGAGGATTACCCCCACCCATCTGCCGAAGGTCGGTGAGTCCCTCCTTAAATCAACGGCGACGTCGTAGATAACCCCCCTAACGGCCCTCACGATCTTGGCCTGGGCGTAGGGCTCGCGCTGGAAGTGCAGGCCTCTAAGCACTCCATACTTTGATTTCGAGTGGTTGTCCTGGACGAACTCCCCTTTGATTCCGGCCTTTTCAAAATCCGATTTCTTGTAAGTTTCCATGAAGAAGCCCCTCTCGTCCTCGAAGACCTTGGGCTTGATCAGGATAACATCAGGGATTTCCAGCCTTTTAAATTCGAACGGCATAACATCACCTCATCGCCTGAAGTGGCGTGACCCTACCGATATCGGTTGCATCAAAATCTGAATCGTAGCTGACTATGCGGAGGCCGTATTTACGGGCCAAGGTGTACTGGTACGCATCGTCAAAATCGAGGTGGAATTTACGGGAGGCTTCAACCAGGGATTCAAAATCAAAGGGAGTGAGTCTCAGCAGGGAGAGCCCACCGCGCAGGAGAACGTCCTCAACGAACTCCCGGAAGACCCCGTGTTTCTTCTGCTTGAAGAGTATTATCCCTATTGAGTAAACCGAGAAATCCGAGACGGCAAGCTCGCTGGGTGGAGTTTCTCTAAGGAACCTCTCCGCGTTATCAGCGTTTTCCTGATCAAGAAGGATTTCAAGGAACACGTTGGTATCAACTAGATACATCAGCCCCACCATTCAAGGGCCTTGTGCTGAAGCTCCACGGAAGTGTACTTCTTCCTGAGCTCCTTCAGCCCCCCGCGCCATCCAAACTTCATGGGGGAGCGTCTCCTGCGCGCGTTCCTCTCTAGGAGGAACTCGATGTAGTCCAGCACCTCCTCCTTGAGGTCATCTGGGAGCTGCTGAAAGAGCTTGTAAGCGTCCTCCATCACGTTCACCATCCTAAACATTCTCGCGGAACTTAATTACTTTTTCTTTTGAAAGCCTCGCCCTTTAGGGCGGGAGGAGGTCAGCTTTTGCTTACTGCCAAGTGATTAATAACCCATCTCATTCAACCAGTTCGAGTCTGAGCTCGGGGGCGACATCCTTTACCAGTAAGAAATGCCGGTCCTTTGTTATCAGGGCCATGCCTCTGGAGATTGCAACGGCGGCTATTATCACGTCCACGGCGGGAACAGGGGTGCCTGCCTTTACAAGTTTCTCAGAGAGCTTAACGGCCAGGGCGTATTCCCTGGGAGAGGGTATGAGGACTCCCAGATCCAGAGAGACTCCCTTCGGGTACTCCACGAGATTGAGTGTGGTTGTATAGCCGTCCCCGGGGTTCTCGCCGCTTTTAGCGAGGTCGATCAGAACGTTTGTGTCGTAGAGTTTCTTTTTGTCCTCTCCCATTCCAGATCCCTCATTTTCAGGTGGTACTTCTCGTAAGCCTCGTCCGGAATAGACTCTATTTCCTCAAGAGTCCCCTCTCCCAGAAGTTCTCTGAACTCCACCATGGACATCTCAGTTCGGGAGTTTTCGAGCTCATTGAGGTACTCGGCTATGGCTTTTCTCGCCACTTCGCTCCATTTGATTTCTGGGTGCTTTTTCATCTTGCGGTAGAGCTCCGGAGGTATTGAAAGGGTCATAGTTGGCATATCATCACCATACATAATTATGTGTATGCACATATTTAAATGTTCTCACCACCCCAGCTTCCACGGCGTCGGGTGGAGGACCTTCTCGTTCACCAGAGGCCTCCACCACCACTCGTTCTCAAGGTACCAGTTAACGGTCTTCCTGATGCCTTCTTCGAAGTTATATCTGGGCCTCCACTTGAGGTCGCGCGTTATCTTCCAGGAGTCGAGGGAGTACCTCAAATCGTGGCCGGGCCTGTCCGCGACGAACTCAATCAAATCCTCGCCTTTGTCCATCAGCTTGAGGATGGTCTTAACTACATCGAGGTTGGTCTTTTCCTCTCCGGCAGAGATGTTGTACACTTCCCTCGGTTCGCCCTTCAGGAGGACCCGCTCGATTGCCCTGACGTGGTCTTCGACGTAGAGCCAGTCCCTGACGTTCTGGCCGGTGCCATAGATGGGGATTTTCAGCCCCATACTGGCCCTGATTATCGTCTTGGGGATGAGCTTTTCCGGGAACTGATAGGGGCCGTAGTTGTTGGTGCACCTCGTTATGGAGGCGTTCAGACTGTAAGTCCGCGTCCAGCCAAGCACGAGAACATCACTGGCAGCTTTAGTAGCGGAGTATGGAGATGAGGGCATAAGCGCGTCTTTTTCGGTGAACGAGCCTTCCAGGATATCGCCGTAGACTTCATCGGTGCTCACGTGAACTAGTCTAACTTCAGGGTTCTCCTTTCTTATCGCCTCTAAAATGGTGTAAACACCGATGACGTTGCTTTTCAGAAAGTGCTCCGGACTTGAGATGCTTCTGTCCACATGGCTCTCGGCGGCGAAGTTAACCACCGCATCAACTTTCTTGATTAACTCCTTAACGAGCTCGAAGTCCGCTATGTCTCCCTTGACGAAGGTGTAGCGCGGGTCGTCCTCGATGTCTTTCAAATTTGCCGGATTCGAGCCGTAGCCGAGCTTGTCGAGGTTTATCACTTCCCAGTCAGGGTGCTTTTCCAGGATGTAGCGGATGAAGTTGCTCCCTATGAAGCCCATTCCACCGGTCACCAAGAGTCTCATGGTCCCACCTCACAGCATCAACTGGGAGTTGTCGCCGACGACCAGCTTCCTTCCAATGGGGTGGTTGTTCCCCTCTAAAATCTTCACGTTCTTCCCTATGAGGCTCTCTACTATCCTGCCGCCGCATCTAATCTCGCTTCCCTCAAGGATCACGGAGTCCTCAATTTCGGTGTTCTCGATGACGCAGTTGTCACCGATGCTTGTGTAGGGGCCGATGTAGGCGTTCCTGATGATGCAGTTCCTGCCGATTATCGCGGGGCCCTTTATGACGGTGTTCCCGTCAATCTGGGTACCTTCCCCGATGACCACCCTTCCATGGATTCTGGCCTTCGTCTCGACCCGTATATCCGTCTGGATGTCGTCCAGGATGAGCCTGTTGGCGTCGAGTATGTCCTCGGGCTTTCCGGTGTCCTTCCACCAGTTCTGGACCTTCGTCCACCCAACGCGATAGCCGTGGTCGATGAGCCACTGGATCGCGTCAGTTATCTCAAGCTCGTTCCTCCAGGAGGGCTTTATGTTTTCGACCGCCTCGTGGATGACGGGCTTGAAGAAGTAGATTCCCACAAGCGCCAGGTTGCTCGGCGGCACCTTGGGCTTCTCAACCAGCCGTTTGATGGTCTTTCCGTCCTCACTCAGCTCGGCCACACCGAACCGCTGGGGATTGGGAACCTCACAGAGCAAAATGCTGGCGTCGAAGTTTCCCCCTTTGAAGTGGTTCAGGTGCTCCACTATGCCTTCCCTGAGGATGTTGTCACCGAGGTACATCACAAAATCGTCGTCACCGAGATAGTCCCTCGCGACCTTTATCGCGTGTGCTAAACCTTTCGGCTCACCCTGATAGATGAACTCTATGTCCGCGTCCCAATCAACGCTCCTAACGGTCTCCATCACCTGCTCCTTGTTTGGGCCGACGATAATTCCAATCTCGTGAATGCCGGCCTCGATGACGTCCTCGATGGCGTAGAACAGGACGGGCTTATTCGCGACGGGGATGAGCTGCTTCTGCTGGGAATAAGTGAGGGGTCTCAACCTCGTACCGTGACCTCCGGAGAGAATAAGGGCCTTCATGATTATCCACCGCCGTCAATACTATCCCAGAAAATAAAAACCTATCGTGCTATGAGGAGAACATTATCGGCACTGTTTGGAGGAGAAGCCTAGCACGAATCCATCTCCCCCCATGCAAACACCGAACGCTCCGGCAAAAACAATTCCCGTACCCCTAGCGATCTTCTGCAGGGCCTGACTCGCTTCGCTCACGGGGTTCACCTTTTTGTTCATTACTACAATCCACTCATCTCGCCTTTGGAGAGAGGGGCAGTCTCTCTGCAGCGTACCTGTAAACTGGATCCGAAAACTTGTAAACTCCTATGCTGTCTTTAACCACTGCGAACAGCTCCCCTGTAAGGGCATCCAGAAGCCTGCTGAGGGTATCCTTTGAGATCCCGGTTTTTTCTAGCTCCCCCCACGTGGCACCGTAGGTTAATCTCTTGATCACTTCTCTGGCTTTTGGGCTCCTCCCTTCTAGGAAGTGCTCCAGCTCTCTCAGCGCCTCAGCCACCGCCTTCTCAAATACCCTCTGCAGTGCTTCTTCATGAGATGCTCCAAGGCATCGTCTGAGTCCATAAAGGTTTAACCAACCGGGCAGTGTTCCAAGCCTCCAGAGTGTATCTTGAATCTCCCTCTGAGTAACATCAACTCCACACTGCCCAAGACCTTTCCGCAGAAACTCCGCCGCCACCCATTCAGGCCATGGAGGGAGGAGTATCTCAATCGGTGGCCTTCCATAAAAACTGTCCCTGTGGGTGGCCTCGAACAGCTTTTTAACGACACCCGCGTAGGAGCCTGTAAATATTACCAGCAGGGAATCGTTTTCATTAAACGCCGTGGCTAGAGCTTTTAGAAAGCTGTTCACACCCTGTTTCACGTTCTGGACTTCATCGAGTACTAGTATTGTGTTGTTCAGGGAAAAGAGAGCATCTTCCAGCGCATTTTTGGCAGCGACATTTTCTCTGAGCCTTACACCACCACTTGTGCCTCCAGCGGAAAGAGAAACCTCGGCAATATACTTGGTGAGGGTTTCGACAATCGATTTTGGCAGTCTGCCCAATATCTTCTCCGTAGCCTGGCGGGAGGTTTCAGTATTCCTTAGATCAACAAAAATTACCCTATATTTCATTTCCTCTGCAAAGGAGTTGGCACCGGTCAGTGCAAGGCTTGTTTTTCCTGCCATTCTCGGCCCAAGAATCGCCACCCAGCTTCTCGCGTGAAGAGCGTTTACCAACATGTTCAGCTCCTCAGAACGTCCAAACAGCCGGCTTTTGTCTTTCCGGGGTCTTTGATCAAAAAATGATATGCCTCTCTCCACCCTGCGCCCCACTCCGATACCCCCCGAACCAGTTCGGAGGGTATTATTCATAAGTCTTTCGTTTGGGCAACCAACCAGAAAGCATCGAAATAACCGTCCCCGCAAAAACTATTCCCGTTCCGTTCCCCTTGGCGATCTTCTGCAGGGCCTGGCTCGCTTCGCTCGTGGGGTCACCTTTTTTGCGCCTTCTGAATCACAAATCAATGAATGTTGTACTTGCGGGCTATGTTCTGGACTGCCTTTGCAAGCGGATTCTCCGCAATACGGTACTTTCCGCGCTTTTTGCTGTGCTCGACCATCCCTGAGAGAACGAGATTCTTCAATATGCGGGTGAGGCTCCTGTCGCTAACTTCCTCCCTGCGAAGCACTTCTCCAGCAATTTCCTTCCGCGCGAGGCCAAATTTTGACTGCGCCAGCACCCAGAGTGTAGTTACGTAAGCCCTGGTGCTGTAGATGTTAAGAAACGCCTCCAGGTCCTGCTCCCAAACGCCGATGGCATAGTTCAAAGTCTCCACAAGGGCATCATCATGGCTCATGCCCCTAACCCTCTGCCTGCCGTAGTATGCCAGAAATCCGGGCACGTTTGAGAGCTCCTCTACGGCTTCCTCAAGTTCGACCCCGGTGTATGACACTTCTGCCTCACTCAATCCTTTTTTGAGGTACCCCATGCTTTCTTCCGGTGTCCAGCGCGGTATGTGAATCTTGTCAACATATCTGGCGAACATCGGCTGGGACGCCGATGGGCTGAGTATCCTCTCAAGCAGACCCGGCATCGAACCCGTCATTATCACGGTCGTGTTGTCCATTGTGTTGCTTATCAGCTGGAGGAGGCCGAGCATGTTGATACCCCTGATGCGGGGCATTACCTGGGCCTCGTCTATTACCACAAGGAGTTCATCGTATTTGGCATTCAGTTCTCTGATGAGATTGATCAGGGCGTTTTGGAACTGCACCCCGTTTTCAGGTTTAACATCAAGCCGCACGAGGCCCAGGCTGAGCTGGGCATGGTACGAGAGTTCGCTTGTATCAATGTTCATCATTGCCGGAGTCAGCTCGGTGTAGCTGATCCCCTGCTTACCCATAAAGGGAGAGAGATCATAGTATATGTACCGGTACTTGTACTTATTCAAAAAAACTCTAATGATGCTCGTCTTGCCGACCCTCCTTGGGCCGAGAATTGCCGTAAAAGTCCTTTCCTCAACATTCTTCTTCAGCTGTTTAAGGGCTTCTCTGTGCCTTTTTCCGTAAAGGTTTTTCTCATCGGTTATCGGTCGAATTTGAAACATTTATAGACACCCCATTCCATATGGAAGCCCCTTCCATATTTAGGTCTTTCCTTTCAAAATTCAGTTTGAGTTACTGCACCAAAATTCCCTTCACCGAAGTACATTTTGAAAGTTTCCCTCACTTCTTCCATAGAAGGGTAAGGGTACCTTTTAACTCCTTTGCCCTTAAGGTACTCCAGCAGCCCTTCCACATCCACGTCGTATTTCATGCCGAGCTCAAAAAGCTTCTTCCGGCCTATCTTGTCCCTATGGGCCAGCAGCAGGACGGTTGAATACAGGATCGTCCTCGGTCCGAACTCCACGAGCAGCGCATGCACAACAACCTCTTCCAGGGATAGGTTCTTGGCCTTTTCGGAATAATAATAGTGATACCGCCCGGTTCCAACAAGCTCCATCCCAAAATCCCCGAACCTTTCAACACCCGTCAGATGGAAGTCTCCGATGTCCTTCCCCAGGTATTTCTCCGTCGCCAGAATAAACTCCCCAACTCCGCTCCATATCAGGGCAGAATCCCCGGAGAACTCCCTCGCTTTGATGGAGTTTTGCAGCTTATGACTTCCGATCCTCAAAGCTCACCCAATCGCCGCCTTCATTCCCTCGAGCATCTTAACAACCCTATCAATCACTTCACCCAGGCCCATCTCCTCAGGAGTTGTCTCGATGGTGAGGTTCATCTTAATCGGAACGGTCAGCGTCTCATCAACGGGCACAACAACCGTCTGGTTGATGGGAACCTCAAGGGTCATGTTGAGGGGCACGGTGGTGTCTACGACGTCCCTGACCCTAACCCTGACCGTCGTGACTATGGGGACATCGACGTAGGTATCTAGCGGAATGACCACTGTCTCCTGCTCGCCGTTCACATCAACTGTGGTAGTTATGTTCTGGACGATGTGCACCCTCGCGGTGGTGTTGACGGGAACGTCAACGTAGGTATCGAGGGGAACCTTTACGGCAATATCCTCGTTGACCGGAACCCTGGCCACCATGGAAACGGGGACGCTGAGGTTCATCCTGAGGGGAACCTGTATCTCCTGGTCGAACGGGTACTGGATGGTTATCCTCTCGTTCTTCATGCCCTCCACGAGGGTTATGACGCTGTCGATTTCCTCCAACGCTATGCTCCTGGCTTTGAGCGCACCGTAGACCATGCCGATGTTGAAGATAAGCAGAATAACCACGAGAACCGTCAGCACCTTAACTAACCTCTCGCCCATCGCCCACGCCCCTGTATAATTTTGATCTCTGCAGAATTTAAGGGTTGGGTTTATTCTTCTCCGAACGATTGCCGGGCGGGAGCGGCACCTTCTATTTTGTTTTCTGGACTTAATGACTCGGCATGTTTCGAACATATTTCAACAGGTACTTGTATTATAAAAAGGCAAAGGTTTATATAGGTAAAGCACCTAATAGTATATGAGGAGTACTCTGTCGGTGAGACCGAAGCAAAAGTTTCACCCTTGACGGGTGCTAAGCCCAACGTGTTCCATAAGTCGAGAGGGCTGGAGTCACGAGCCTAGTGTTCCTTGAGAGTGGGATTTTCACCGAGGCCCCACTTGCAAGGTGCTCCTCACTATTTTCTCGATGTATGATTCGATTTCCATTCTAGCTAACTACTAAACACCTCCCTCTCAAACCGAATTCCCAACTTTATTGAAGTTATTTCGGAAAGTTGCCAAAAAATTTTGCTTTAAATAAAAGCAAAAGTTTATATAGTTAAAGCACCTAATAGTGTATGAGGAGTGCTGTGCAAGGGAGACTGAAGCGAAAGCTTCACCCCGAGCAGACCCAATCCGAACAGTGATTCCATGATCTGAGAGGGTCACGGAGTCACTATTAACTAGGGAAAGGTCTGTCAAGAGTGGAACTTCACTCCAGACTCGTCTGTATGGCGCTCCTCACGATTCTACCGCTCCGTTTCTAAACGGTGTGTGGCCACTGCCCAGCATCTCGTCTAAATCTTCCAAATCGTACACCATACCACCTAGCCATTCTTTACCTCCAATCCTCTTCGCGACGAGGGCTAAATGAACCCTCCGCTTATCCCCCACAGCTTCGGCTTTTTTGGACAGCAATTTGAGCTCCTTTTTGGCCTCGCCAAAGCTCAGCTCCTCCCACTTCACCTCAAAAAACGCAATGTCTTCCCTTCCGAGGGCGACCACATCAATCTCAAAGGAATCCTTACCCTTCTCCTTGCCTTTGAACTTCCCCCAGAGCTTGCCCGTTCTGATGACCTCAAAAGGCACAAGTTTTGGAACAAGCAGCTCCACCAGACTCTCAAACTTACGGCCAACGTAAGCGTTGAAGTCGTTTTTATCAAAGCTCAGCTCGTTCCTCTCGAGCTTGGAATAATTCCGCCACAGAAACCTGAACCAGAAGTCAACCAGGTTTTGGGTTATGTAATACCTGTTTCTCCCCCGCTCAAAGACATCTTTCCGCTTTGTGACCAGTTCATACTCCCGCTCAAGGGCTGCGAGATACTTGGTGAGGCTCGTGCTCTTGACGGACAGATAAGAGGAAATCTCCCCTAGCATGTTCTTGCCCTCGCTTATCGCTTGGAGGATGCTGAAGTAAGTCCTGTACTCCTTACCTAGCTCCTCCTTGAGCATCATGAGGACTTCAGGAAACATTGGATAAGGCTCCTCAAAGAACATCATACGGATGAAGTCCTCAACCGGCAGACTGAATCTCTCAAGCGTCTCGTAGTACTTGGGCGAGCCGCCAAAGACCGCCCACATCACAACGGCGTCCTCGATGCTGTAGCCCAAATCGCGCATTATTTCCGTCACTGTCCCAAAACCCAGCTCCCGGAGTTTTATGATGTAATCGAACCTGCCATAAAGCGGGCCTTGATAGTCCTCAACGAGCTTCTTGCTCATACTAATGAGTGAACCCGTAACGACGAGCTTTGCATCGCGGTACTTGTCGAGGAGCCTTTGGAGATCATAAAGAAATGAGGGATTTACCTTGAGGGCATTCTGGAGTTCATCAATGAATATCGTCTCCCCTTCCCTCATTAAGAACTCAACGATTTCCTTCATAGAGTTGAGCGTTGGAATGTATCTCCTCTCGCGAATTTCTTCGATCCAATCTCGGCATATTAAGGCCTCGTTCTTTTCGGCAGGGATGAAGAGCGTTATAGGGTTGAGAGCCTCCTCAACCAATCTAGTCTTTCCCACTCTGCGCCGTCCGATTATGGCAATTCTCTTGCCCCTTCTGAGGAGTTCAATCTCCCGCTCACGATCATAAAACTTCATTTTTATACCCCACAGGTATTATACCTTATAGGTATAAAAAAGTTGCGGATGCTCTAGTGGGGAATGGCCGTTCAAAGATGCAAAAAATATGTAGAGATCTTACTCGCCCCTCTGTATCTTTGCGTGACCCCCGACGAGGCTCTTTCTCAGCTCAAGGTTCCTTATCTCGCACTTCTCATCGATGATGGAGCGCCATATCGTCGAGTTCCTGATAATGGTCTTCCTGAATACTATCGAGTCGCTGATGTCGGAGTTCTCTATGATACACTCTTCTCCTATGTAGGCGTAGGGCCCTATTATCGACCTGCCCAGTATCTTTGCGCCGCGCTTTATTACCACCGGCGGGATTATCTTGGCGTAGGGGCTTATTTGAATCTCCTCGACGCGGCTCTCCTTCAGCAGGGTCTTGAGGGCCTCCAGGTAGCTGTCCGCACTTCCTATGTCGTACCAGTACTTTGAGAAGCGGTAGGCCCTGATGTCCTCACCGTTCTCCAGGAGCCACTGGATGAAGTAGCCCGGTGAATCCTTGTTTCCGTCGGAGAGGTACTCATCGATTTTCTCCATCACCCTTCTCGGGAAGACGTAAACTCCAGTGCTGACGAGGGTCGACTTCGGTTCGGCCGGCTTCTCCTGGAAGGAGATGACCCTGTCGCCTTCAAGAACGACCACACCGTAGCGCTTGGCCAGCTCCAGGTCGCCGACGTCGTAGACCGCTATGAGGGTCCTCCCGTCGTAGGCTTTCAGGAAGTCCACCAGGCTGAAGGAGAAGATGTTGTCCCCAGATATGACGAGATAATCATCTAAGCCAAGCTCCTCGACGGCCCTTTTCATGGCCCCCATTGTGCCCAGCTTCTCTTCTTCGTGGAGGGTGTCCTCAACGATGAGGTTCAAGCCTTTCTTCTCGGCGTAGGGACGGAAGTGCATCTCGAAGAACCTGTTGGTCGATATGTATGTTTCGAGGCCAAGTTCTTCGACCTTCTCCAGGATGTAGTCGAGTATCACCTTGTTCCCAACTGGGAGGAGGGCTTTGGGGTTGTCCTTGGTTATCGGCCAGAGTCTCGTTGCGTAGCCACCGGCCATTATTAGGACCTTCATGGCACCCACCGTTTGAACGTACTTCAACCGCATAGTTATCCCTAACATATTTAAATAATTTTGCTTCATCATTGGTGGTGGTTATGAATGAAGGTTCTCGTCACGGGCGGTGCGGGGTTCATAGGTTCCCATCTCGTGGACAGGCTCATGGAGCTCGGGTACGAGGTCAGGGTTCTTGACGATTTAAGCGCCGGGAGCTTGGACAACATTGGGCGCTGGCTGAACCACGAGAGGTTTGAGTTCATCAGAGGGGACATGAGGAACATGGAGACCGTGAAGAAGGCCGTTGATGGTGTTGATATTGTTTTTCACTTGGCCGCTAATCCTGAGGTCAGAATCGGCTCCCAGAGCCCGGAGCTGCTCTACGAGACCAACGTCGTTATAACCTACAACCTCCTTGAAGCTATGAGAAAAGCCGGAGTCAAATACTTGGTTTTCGCCTCATCATCAACGGTCTACGGCGACGCCGAGGTCATTCCCACTCCAGAGGACTACTCCCCGCTCGAGCCGATAAGCGTCTACGGCGGCGCGAAGCTCGCGGCTGAAGCCCTGATAAGCGGATACGCCCACACCTTCGACTTCAAGGCATTGGCCTTCAGGCTGGCCAACATCATAGGCGAGCGCTCCAACCACGGCGTAATATACGACTTCATCAACAAGCTCAGGAAGAACCCCAATGAGCTGGAAATCCTGGGCGACGGAACCCAGAGGAAGAGCTACCTCCACGTGAGCGACACCGTTGATGGGATGCTCCACATCTTCGAGCACTTCAGGAAGGAAGGCAAAACCTACGACGCTTACAACCTTGGAAACGACGACTGGATTACAGTTAAAGAGATAGCGGAGATAGTCAGCGAGGAGATGGGGTTAAATCCAGCCTTCAGGTTCACGGGCGGCGTCGACGGCGGCCGCGGCTGGAAGGGCGACGTCAAGTTCATGCGCCTGAGCATAGAGAAGGCGAAGAAAACCGGCTGGGAACCAAAGCTCAACAGCTACGAGGCTGTGAGGAGAACGGTCAGGGAACTACTGGCGACTGTCTAATTTATTTTATTACCTCATACACTTTTCTCGCCACTATGAAGGCAAAGGCGAGAAGGAGCAGATAGGCGGAGAGTTTCAGGGAGCTTTTGACGTCCCTTGGCAGGTAGAACTCGCCTATCTCGAGCGTTATCAGGATTCCAATGAGGGCGATGGTCAGGAATATCTCGACAGAGGGGCTTATAAGTGCGGCTATTACGATCCATACCGCAAGGAACAGGACGACGTTCTCCCTCATAGCCATCTCTCGATCCCACCGAGCCGCTCAAGGATCACCTTGACGTAGTCCTTTACGCTCTCAACGGATTCTATCCTCAGGAGTTCTTCCATTCCGGCGGCGATTCCGAGGAGAACGGCCGAGGCAACGGGGTCAGCGTAGACAGGGCCGTCGCAGAGGGGCTTCACAAAGACCTCTACCGTCCCGTCCTCCCTCTCAAAGGCCTCCGCCGAACCGAGGCCCAGGGCGCTTAAGCCGGAGGAGACGGCCGAGGAGGCGTATCCGAGGCCCGTTCCGGAGAGCCCGCCGACGTTCTCCTCGATGTAGTTCACAAGTGCCCACCCGGCTGGGGGACTTATCAGAACGCCGCTCTCCTCCTCGGTGCCCGTAACAAAGACGGTCCCCTCGTCGAGCTTTCCAAGGCTCAGGGAGACAGTCTCAGACTTGGGGAGGAAGATGCCGCCTTTGGGGAGGTTCTCGTAGGGCGGTATGACCACTGGCTTCCCCCTGAGTTCGAGGTCGTTTCTGAGCTTTTCAACGAACTCACTGGAAGGTCCGCACGTTAGGAAAAGGGCCTCCCTGTCAACGTGGCCCCGGGAAGGCATGGCCGCTATTACCAGACCAAGAATTATCGCTCCTATCCCCAGGTTGACCAGAGATGTTATTCCAGACATTCCCCCATAGTACCATAGGACGATTCCAGCCGCTGAAAGGATACTTCCCAAAATCCTCCCCATTCTAACACCGGAATGAATAAACTTAAAAGGTTTTTATGCCTTATGGATGTGATGGCGATGAGGAGAGCGTCGCTTTTAATAATAATCCTCATTCTAATCGTCGGCTCCGTTCCACTCGCCTCCGGGAAGGCCGTTGAAGAGCCGACCCAGAGGGATGTTTTTCTCTATGAGTACTTCTCCAAGATTATCCTTCGCTTTGAGTACTCGCTGAAGTACGCCCTGGTTAACGAGAGCTACGGCCTAACGCTCGCCAACTCCACCCTGGAGGAGCTGAAGCTCATCCACCTGGAGACGCTGTACTACCAGGAAAAGGGGGTTAACTCCACGGTGATGAAAGTCATCCCTCCGTTCTACGAGTTCTCCAGGGAGCTGGTGGTTCTGAACGAGCTCATGCTTGAGTTCCACAAAAATCCGACACCCGCGGTTACAGCCGGAATCAAGGGCACAGCCCTCAACATGGAGTCCCTCCTGGACGAGATAGACTCCCTCGAGCTGATGAACGGGACTAAGCTCATGAAGTTCAACACCCAAAAGGTTAGGAGGTATCTAAACGAGATAATCGAGAAGGTGAGCTCTGAAAAGCTCCCAAGCGGGAGGTTTGAGATTGGAATCTCGAATTCCGAGCCTATACTCTATCAGAGGGTTACCATCTTCGGCTCCTGCCCCGGCAACGACACCGTTACTGTGGTCATCACCAGGGAGAACTTCACGTCGTTCATCATAGTCACGCCCCAAAACGGGCTTTTTTCCACCACCTACAGGTTCAGAGAGCTTGGGACGTACACGATATACGCCACTCAGGGAGGAATGAAATCAAACACGCTCAACGTGACCGTCAGGAAGATACCATCCCTCTTTTTGGTGGAAAGAGTGTACAGCGCCTTTCTGAACCAGACTCTTGTGCTGTCGGGCAGGCTCGTTGACTACTACGGCTACCCCCTTGAGGGAAGGGAGATAACCATAGAGGACGAGACGCTGATTACCGGCGAGAACGGAACCTTTGCCAAGGTCTATCGCTCATCGGAGGCAGCAACGTTTCAGGTGCCGCTGGAATTCGCCGGCGACGGAACCCACACCGGAACCTCAGAGATAGTCACGGTTGAGTTCAGGCGCTTCCCGGTTGCGATAACCCTCAACGGGCCCGAGAGAATAACCCTCGGGGAAAAAGCCGCGTTCACAGGAAGGGTGAAGCCGAACATGACCTTCCCCCTCATCGTTTATGTCAACGACACTCCCTGGTTCAACATCACGGCCGAGAACGGAACCTTTTCCTTCACAGTAGAGCCCCAGAGCCCCGGCCAGCTGAGGGTCTACGTTGCCTTCGCTGGCAGCGAGGTGTATGATAGCGCTACCTCCAACGTGGTGGTGCTCAACGTTGTTCCGCCGGTGAACATGCTCCCGAGGTACATAGCGATAGCACTCCTCTCCCTGCTGCTCGCGCTGGCCATCGTTATTGTGAGGAGAAGGGAGAGAAAGCCAATTTCTCCGGCACCGCAGAGAGTCGTTGAGGCTGTTCCTGCGGAGCATGAGGTTATCTGGGAAGAGAGAATACCCGAGGACGTCGGTGAGGCTTATAAGCTCCTAAGGGAAAAGCTAAAGGATAGGTTTGGGATAAGCGAGAGCCTGACCCCGAGGGAAGTCTTAAGGATTCTCCGCGACTGGGAGTTCTACACTGACCTGGAGGAGGTAACGAGGCTCCACGAGAAGGCCGTCTACGGTGAAATTCCCCTGAGTGAGGAAGAGCTGAGAGAGTTCAGAGAGGGACTGAAGAAGCTCCTGCGGGGTGGAAGCGGTGAATAAAACCATCAAGTACCTCGCCCTCATCCTCCTCATCTTCACCCTCATTACCATGCCCCTAACTGTGCCCCTCTTCAAGAGCTCCACCCAGTACAGTATGTTCAACACAAACTGGAACGGCATCTCGAACTTCGTCAGACTGATCCACGAGGACGGGAAGCAGATCGTTCCTATCTTTGAATCCTTCGACATGGCCAATATCAGCGGCAAAAACGGCGTCCTAATCATAGTCGGCCCCAACATGACGTTCACAGACGCCGAGATAGAGCAGCTCAAGGCATTCGTGGAGCGTGGGAACACGCTTTTCATAGCAGACGACTTCGGCACCGGCAACGAGATACTGCGTGCCCTCAACCTGTCCGTTGGCATATCCAGCTACCCGCTCCGCGACTTCTTCTATCAGGAAGACGACAGGCTGATAGTGTCCGTGAGAATAGAGGACCCCATACTGGCCAGGAACGTCACCAAAATAGTCACCAACGAGCCCTCGGCAGTTCTCGTGACGGGAGGCAGTGCGGTCTACGCAAGCAAGGTGGCTATGATAAACTTCCAGAGGAGGCAGTATCCCCTCCTGACGGAGGTCGAATACGGGGAGGGGAGGGTCGTAATCCTGGCAGACCCGGACGTCCTGATAAACCAGCTCTACGACGAGAACGAGCCCTTCCTGAGGAACCTCGTCGAGTACCTTGGAGGAGATACTTTCTATATCGACGAGGCCCATCACCCGGACTTCAACCTATACACTGCCGGAACAGTCACGATAACGAGGCTGCTGCCCAAAGAGCTGGCCGTTAAGCTCATACTCGCCATCGGCATTCTGATACTCCTTAAGGAGCTTGGAACCTTTAGGGTCATAGGGAGGCTGCTCTGGAGGCCGATCTCGCGCTTCTTCGGGAAGAGGAAAAGCCCCGAAGAGCTCGCCTTAGCTTTGGCGAGGGAGCGGGGCTGGGATGAGAAAGAAATAATCGAGATGCTCGAAAGGATGGGTGGTTGATATGATACTCAGGAAGATTAAGGCCGAGGTTGGAAAGGCCATAGTCGGAATGGACGACGTGGTCGAGCTGATGACAATAGCGCTGATAGCCAACGGCCACATACTCCTGGAGGGAGTCCCCGGAATAGCGAAAACGACCCTGAGCAAGAACTTCGCGCAGACCCTTGGACTGAAGTTCTCGAGGATACAGATGACGCCGGACATACTGCCGGCAGACATAATCGGCCACACCTTCTACGACATGCGCACCGGGGAGTTCAAGATAAGGAAGGGCCCGATATTCGCCAACGTTGTTTTGGTCGACGAGATAAACCGCGCGTCGCCCAAGACTCAGAGCGCTCTGCTCGAGGCGATGGAGGAGCGGCAGGTCACCATAGAGGGCCTCCCTCTCAAGCTCCCGGATCCATTCATCGTCCTCGCAACCAGGAACCCTGTGGAGATGGAGGGAGTCTATGAACTTCCCACGGCGCAGGTGGACAGGTTCATGATGAAGATCGACCTCACTTACCTCCCGGAGGAGAGCGAGAAGGTCATGCTCAGGAGGAAGAGCCGCGGCGAGTTCTCGGAGGCAAGCCAGGTCGTCCTCGGGAGCGAGCTGGCCAAGGCTAGGCGGGAAGCCATGAAGGTTCACGTGAGTGATGCGATAATCGACTACATCTACTCTATCGTCAGAGAAACCAGGCTCGACGAGAGGGTCATCATCGGAGCGTCGCCGAGAGCTGGAGAACATCTCCTCTACGCCGCCAAGGTCAAAGCCTACCTTGAAGGGAGAAGCTACGTCATCCCGGACGACGTCAAGGAGCTCTCCGTTCCCGTCCTGGCCCACAGGGTCGTCGTCAAACCGGAGTACGAGGTGGACGGCATCGACGGGAAGGCGGTAGTGAGGGAAGTCCTCGAAAGGGTAGAGGTGCCAACGGAATGAAAAGGGCGGAAGTCCTGCTCTCCCTCGCGGCGGTGGTTTCAGCGGCCGCTTACCTGACGGGCAGCCCAGCGGCGGCGCTGATAGCGGTCGGGATCATGGCCCACTACTCCCTCGCCAAGCTGAGCTTCGAACCCAACGTCAGGGTCGAGAGAACCGTCCCCAACAGGGGAATGGAGCGGGAACCTGCAAAAGCCAGAATCAAAGTCGAGAACCTCTCGCGGGTTAAGGGCCTCCTGAGGATACGGGAAACTTCAAGGCGTGTCTTTGTGAAGGAGCTTAAGGTATTCCTGAATCCCGGTGAGAGAAAGTACCTCGAGCAGACGGTGGTGCCCCAGTCAAAGGGCAGGATAACGCTCAAGGCCGAGGCAACCTTTGAGGACGAGCTTGGGCTGTTCAAGAGGGACTTTCAGGTAGTTGAGCACGGAGAAATGACGGTCTTTCCGTCGCCGAAGAGCATAATGGAGGCTCTTAAGGAAAGGCGCCAGGTCGAAGCCCTGGCCGAAGCGGAGAGCGCGCTTGGAATCGGGGCGGAAACCCTCGACTTCGAGGAGCTGAGGGAGTTCCTCCCGGGGGACGACATAACCAAGATCGACTGGAAGGCCACATCGAGGCTCAACACCCTCATAGTCAGGGTCTTCAAGAGGGAAACCCTGGCCGATGTGTACCTGCTCGTCAACGTGGACAGTAAGTTCCGGAGGGAGCTCAAGGCCGGTAAAATAGACTACCTCGTTCTGATAATCACCCAGCTCTTCACATACTTCAGAAGGTTCGGCCACAGCGTGAAGCTGATAGCCTACGACGAGAACGACATCGTCAAGGTGATTGAGTACGCGAGGGATCCGTTAACCGCAATCTCCGAGCTCGGGCTCAGGGGCGAGAGGGGCTTGCCTCCGCTCAAACCCGCAGGAATATCGTCTCCCTCAAAGATGGGCAGGTTGATCTTGAAGATGAAGCGCGGCTCCACCGCCTCCGGTCCGCTCAAGGCTGCCATGAAGGTCGAGAACGGGGCATATGTGATAATGGTCGATGACCTGGGCATCCACCCGGGAGAGATACTAAAGGCGGCAAGGGTGCTTGAGAGGAAGGGCTCAAAGGCGGTTCTCATATATCCAAACCCAATCCTCTTCGTCAACAAGGACGAACTCACCGAGGGGGAGATAGAGGTCCTCTACCGCGGCTACCGCGAGAGGAAGGCCATCATGAGGAAGGTCATGAACGGGATAAGGGTCGTTGAAGTGGGCCCCAAAGATGTGCTTCCGAGGGTGGTGGGTAGGCTGTGATAGGGCTGATAGCGACTATCCTGACCGGAATAGCACTCCGCAACTACGTCTTCCTCCTGGTTATACCGGCCTACGTACTGCGGTTCAGGGACAGGGACCTCTCACTGGCCGCTTTCTATCTCTACGTCCTCCTCATGACAGTCTCGCTCCCGGGCATCTCGATTTACACGTGGGAAGGACTAAGACTTGCCGGGTTCGTGGCCCTTTCCACGGTTCTTGCACTCGACGACGTCCTTAGAGGGGTTAAAATCGGAAAAGAGGAGCTCATCCTCTCAGCAGTCCTCATAGCTTCAGCCCTCACGGACTACACGTTCCTCATAGCCCTCCTGGCCGTCGTCACCTACTCGACTTACAGGCACTTCGGGAAAGTTGTTGCCTACCTCGCCGGCTGGCTGGGCGTTTCTGCCGTAGTGATGTACCTGACAAAGGACAGCCTCAGTGACCCAGTGGGTCAGGCCTTCGTCCTCATAGGCCTCGGCCTGCTCTTCATACTCCTCGCCGAGCGGAAAGACGTCGAGTTCCTCGAGGTGAGGCTCTTTGGAAAGAAGTGATGGGTTTTTCCTTTGTTCGCTGGCTTTCACTACAATCCTCTTTTCGGTTTACCGAAGTCTGCCCTCCTCTATCCCAGCCGGGCCCAATCCAGAATGGTTGCATCCAAGCGCTCACCTTACCCTTTGGTTTGGAAGAAAGGGTTTTAAGCCGGACAACCCCGTCCAAAGGGAGGGGAGTGAATGAAGCTCAAAGACTACTGGGATCTGCTCACAATCATCGCCCTGTCGTTGATCCTCGACCTCCTGATAGCCTTCTTCCCGGACAGCCTGCTCAGAAAAGCCCTCGGATTAGCCTTCGTCCTCTTCTTCCCGGGATATGTCTTCATAACCGCCCTCTTCCCCAACAGGAAGGAGCTCGACAACCTCGAGAGGCTCGCCCTCAGCTTCGGCCTCAGCATAGCCATCGTCCCGCTCATCGGCCTCGGCCTCAACTACACCCCTTGGGGCATAAGGCTCATCCCGATACTCGTCAGCCTGACGATTTTCAACATTGCCTTTTCAATCATCGCCATCTACCGCAGGGCAAAGGCCTTCGAGCCGTGGATTCCATGGATAACGCTCGAGAGGATAAAGGATGAGCTCGAGTGGGATGAGTCGAGCAAGCTCGACAAGGCCCTCACGGTGATCCTGATAATCGCCATCATAACCTCCATAGGCACCCTGGGCTACGTCATAACCCACCCAAAGCCCGGCGAGGCCTTCACGGAGTTCTACATCCTTGGGCCGGAGGGCAAGGCCGCCGATTATCCAACCGAGCTGAGAGTCGGCCAGGAGGGAAGGGTGATAATCGGCATAGTCAACCACGAGCACAGGAACGTAACCTACTACGTCCAGATATGGCTCGTTAACCTGACGTGGGACAACACGACCAACACGACGATAATATACGAGATGTACCCTATGCAGGGCTGGTTCAACGTCACCCTGCCGGACGTTCCCGTCAACATCGAGGGCAACTGGACTCCCCAGTTCGAGACCAACTACACCTTCAGCATCGATAAACCCGGCCAGTGGCAGGTCTGGTTCCTCCTCTTCAAGGACGAGCCACCAGAGCTTCCGCCGGCACCGCCGGACGGGAACTACGCCGAAACCGATGCCAGGAACCTCATCCTTGAGGCGATAAACGGCACGGTGCAGAGCCTCAAGCTCAACGTGAAGGTGACCTCCTGAGTCTCATTTCTTACTATTTTGAGAGAAAACTTTATAAGTTGGCCATACGTAATCGTCACCGAATACTATTATCGGTGGTGGAAATGGGACACCAGAAGATAGTATTAGCCGGGGCCCTTCTGCTGCTGGTTGCGCTCGCGGGATTCTCCCGCTCCATCTTCACAGACGTTGCTCTCTCGGAGAACAACGAGATCTCCTCGGGAGAGTTTGACATAGGCATAAGCAAGGACGGGGAAAGATTCTACAACGACCTCAAGCTCTTCGACTTCTCGGATTTAAAGCCGGGCGACGAGAGGGCAGTAACATTCTACGTGAAGAACCGCGGGGACCTCGAGGTTTCAAGGATTACGATGACCCTTTACATTAATGACTTGGAGGACGGTGCCCTCCCTCCCGCCGAGAAGGAGGTCGACAACACCACGGATAGGGGCGAGCTGAGCGGCTATCTCGTGATAACCGGCCTCTCGGTACAGCATGGGGATATAACCACCGACCTGGCAGAGGTAGTGGGCAAAACCCTAAAGGAACTTGACGGGAAGGAGATAGAGCTCTTCAAAGGCTCCCTTGGCGAGGGTGAGGTGCTGAAGGTCGTCATGAGGGTAAGGTTCTCCCCAGAGGCAGGCAACGAGTGCCAGACCGACAGGGTGGATGTGGACATGAAGATAAACGCCGAGCAGTGAGCTTTTAAACTCCCCACCTTTTCTTCTTCAGGTGCTCACGATGATCGGGATAATCTTCGACATGGACGGCGTGATATACCGGGGCAATAAGCCCATAGATGGCACGCGGGAGGTAGTAAACTTCCTGAAAGAAAGGGACATCCCCTTCGCCTTCCTTACCAACAACTCCACCAAGAACGCCCGGATGTACCGCGAGAAGCTCCTCGGGATGGGAATAGACGTCGAAGAAGAGCGTATCGTCACCTCCGGCTACGCCACCGCCAGGTACCTCCAGACCCACTTTAAGGAAGGCCCCATCTTTGTCATTGGCGGGAAAGGACTCCAAGAGGAAGTAGTGAGGATGGGCTGGCCCGTGATGGGCCTCGAGGAAGCAAGGGAGAGGTGGAGGGATATCAAATACGTCGTGGTCGGCCTCGACCCTGAGTTAACCTACGAGAAGCTCAAGTACGGAACGCTGGCAATAAGAAAGGGAGCGAAGTTCATAGGAACCAACCCGGACACAACGTATCCCGCCGAGGAAGGTCTCTATCCAGGAGCGGGGTCGATTATAGCGGCGCTGAAGGCATCGACGGATGTTGATCCCCTCATAATAGGCAAGCCCAACGAACCCGCCTACGAGGTCGTCAGGGAGAAGCTCGGTGACGTCGACGAGATATGGATGGTGGGCGACAGGCTCGACACGGACATAGCCTTCGCCAGGAGATTTGGCATGAAGGCGATAATGGTCCTGACGGGCGTCAGCACGCTGAAAGACGTTGAGAAGAGCGAGGTAAAACCCGACCTGATCCTCCCGAGCATTAAGGAGCTGCTCGAATACCTAAAGGTCAGGCTGGAGGCTTCAGAATGAACCTTCGTGAGCTGCTCGAAAGACTCATCTGGCAGGAGAACGAGCTCTACAACCTGTACAAGCTCGGCGAAACGTTCGCCACCTACGAAAGGCCCGAGTTCGTCGAGACGTTCCGTCTCATAGCCGAGGAGGAGCTCAGACACAGGAAGACCCTCGAGGGGATGCTCTCCGAGGGAACCCTAAAGGACACGGCCGTTATAGACTACCTAGACTCACTTTCGCTGGAGCCGATGCTGAGCGACGAAAGGGCCGAGCCCGAGAGCCTCGAGGAGCTGATACTCGAGGCGCTGATAAGGGAGAAGCACGCCTACGAGCTCTACACGAAGCTCTCTGAAATCTTGGAGGGCTCTCTCAGCCAGATTTTCAGAATGATGGCCAGTGAGGAGCTCAAACACGCCTACAGGCTCAGGCTGGTCTACGAAGGGCTTTGACGTTTGGATAATTTGTCCGACATCTCCCTTTTCTACCTCCTTACCCCGCAGGCAAATTTAGGGGCATAAATTTGTCACCTCGGCAAAGGCCACCGGGGTAAGGTATATGTAGGGGTGACAGCCATAAAGTTGTGCTGATGCTTCTACTAATGGGGGCAACGATAAACAACTGCACGTCAGGGGTGTTTATATGGCCGTTGAAAAAGTGATGAAAAGGGACGGCAGAATTGTCCCATTTGATAAAGAGCGTATAAAATGGGCTATCCAAAGGGCAATGCTTGAAGTTGGTGTCCGTGACGAGAAGCTTCTCAACAGAGTCGTTAGGAGGGTCGTCAAAAGGGTGAACGAACTCTACGACGGGCAGGTGCCCCACATAGAGAACATCCAGGACATAGTCGAGCTTGAACTGATGAGAGTGGGTCTCTTCGACGTTGCCAAGGCCTACATCCTCTACCGTAAGAAGAAGGCCGAGATCAGGGAGGAAAAGAAGAAGATACTCAACAAAGACAAGCTCGACGAGATAGACAAGCGCTTCTCCATCAACGCCCTCCGTGTTTTGGCTTCTCGCTACCTCATCAAGAACGAGAAGGGAGAAATAATTGAGAGCCCAAGGGAGCTCTTCGAGAGGGTCGCGATTCTGGCGGTCATCCCTGATCTGCTCTATGATGAGAGGGTCTTCGACAGGGAAGGAAACCACGAGCAGGACCTAAGTAAGGTCGAGAAATACATGGAGAGGCTCGACGAGTACGATAGAAAACTCTCAATCGGCAGGTTCAAGCTCAACAAGTACCACTTCGAAAGGTTCCTCAACCTCTACCGCGAGCTCGCCCAGAAGGGCCAGATGAAGGTCTCCATCGACGAAGTCATCAAGATGCTCGAGAACGGGGCCTTTGACAAGTACGAGGACGAAGTAGAGGAGTACTTCCGCCTGATGACGAGCCAGACCTTTATGCCGAACACGCCGGCCCTCATCAACTCAGGAAGACCGCTCGGGATGCTCTCAGCGTGCTTCGTCGTCCCAATAGAGGACGACATGGAGAGCATAATGAAGGCAGCGCACGATGTGGCCATAATACAGAAGATGGGCGGCGGTACCGGTTTGAACTTCTCCAAACTCCGCCCCGAGGGAGACCTCGTCGGAACCACAACTGGAGCGGCCTCCGGCCCTGTCAGCTTTATGCACCTCATCGATGCCGTCAGCGACGTGATAAAGCAGGGTGGAGTGAGAAGGGGCGCGAACATGGGAATTCTTGAGGTCTGGCATCCCGACATCGAGAAGTTCATCCACGCCAAGGAGAAGAACATCGGAACGAACGTTCTGTCCAACTTCAACATCAGCGTGGGCATATGGGCCGACTTCTGGGAGGCTCTGAGAGAAGGCAAGCGCTATCCGCTCATTAACCCGAGGACTGGCGAGAAGGTCAAAGAGATCGACCCGAAGAGCCTCTTCGAGGAGTTAGCATTTATGGCCTGGGCCAAGGCCGATCCGGGAGTTATATTCTTCGATGTCATCAACAGGAGGAACGTCTTAGAGCCCGCAAAAGGTGAAAAGATACGCGCGACCAACCCCTGCGGAGAAGAGCCCCTCTACGAGTACGAATCCTGTAATCTGGCCAGCATAAACCTCGCCAAGTTCGTCAAGTACGATGAAGAAGGCAAGCCCTACTTCGACTGGGACGAGTACGCCTATGTAATCCAGAAGGTCGCCAAGTACCTCGACAACGCAATCGACGTCAACAAGTTCCCGCTCCCGGAGATAGACTACAACACCAAGCTGACGAGGAGGATAGGCGTCGGAATGATGGGCCTGGCCGATGCCCTCTTCAAGCTCGGCATAGCCTACAACAGCAAGGAAGGCTACGACTTCATGAGGAAAGCCACTGAGTACCTCACCTTCTACGCATACAAATACAGCGTTGAGGCCGCGAAAAAGCGCGGACCCTTCCCGCTCTACGAGAAGACGAGATACAAGGATGGGGAGCTTCCAGTCGAGGGCTACTACCACAGGGAGGTCTGGACCCTTCCGTGGGACGAGCTGGTTGAAGAAATCAAGAAGTACGGCGTCAGGAACGGAATGGTGACCACCTGTCCGCCCACCGGTTCGGTCAGCATGATAGCCGATACCTCCAGTGGTATAGAACCTATCTTTGCCCTCGTCTACAAGAAGAGCGTCACCGTTGGCGAGTTCTACTACGTTGACCCCGTCTTCGAGGCTGAGCTGAAGAAGCGCGGCCTCTGGAGCGACGAGATACTGAGGAAGATAAACGACAACTACGGAAGTGTCCAGGGCCTCGAGGAAATCCCAGAGGACATGCAGCGCGTTTTCGTCACCTCGATGGACATCCACTGGCTCGACCACATACTGGCTCAGGCCAACATCCAGCTCTGGCTCACCGATTCAGCGAGCAAGACCATCAACATGCCGAACGATGCCACCGTCGAGGACGTTAAGGCGGCATACCTGCTCGCATACAAGCTCGGCTGTAAGGGCATAACCGTCTATCGCGACGGTTCGCTCAGCGTTCAGGTTTACAGCGTTGAAGGAGAGAAGAAGCAGCGCATCAAGAGCAAACCGAGCGCTTACGCTGTCGAGAAGCTCAAGACCGTCGTTGAGGCCGAGCCGTGGCTGGCCAAGTTCATCAACGTCGAGGGCATACTCAACGGCACCAACGGCAAGGAAAAGAAAGAAGCACCAGCACTCAGCTTTTCCCTGAACATGACAAAGGCCATCAAACCCGAGGCCCGCGAGCATCCGCACCACAGGGAGCCGCCGGAGATTCCCGAGGAGAAGATAAAGGAGCTCTTAGGGGTCACTTACTGTCCAGTCTGCTATGAGAAGGACGGAAAGCTCGTCGAGCTGAAAATGGAGAGCGGCTGCGCCACCTGCCCCGTCTGCGGCTGGAGCAAGTGCGTCATTGGGTGACTTCTCCCCCTTTTCCTTATGCTTTGACATCTCCCTGTTAACGGAGGCTTTTTAAGCTCACAGATTTAACTTCTCCCCATCAGACGAAAGCCTTAAATTAAGGGCCGTTCCAACCTGCGCTATTCGGAGGTGTTAATATGGACAAGGTTTATTTCACCTGGTGGCAGATTGACAGGGCGGTCTTCGCGCTCGCCGAAGAGCTGAGGAAGAAGTTCATGCCCGACGTCATAGTCGGAGTCGCCAGGGGCGGCCTTATTCCCGCTGTAAGGCTCAGCCACATCCTCGGCGACGTTGACGTCAAGGTCATAGCCGTCAAGTTCTACAAGGATATAGAGGAGCACATGGAGAAACCCGTGGTGACAATACCGCTGCATGGCTCGCTGGATGGAAAGAGGGTCGTCATCGTCGACGACGTCAGCGACACGGGCAAGACCCTCGAGGTTGTCATAGAGGAGGTCAAGAAGGCCGGCGCCAAGGAGGTAAAGGTCGCCTGCCTCAGCATGAAGCCCTGGACCAAGGTCGTTCCTGACTTCTACGTCTTCAGGACCGACAAGTGGATAGTCTTCCCCTGGGAAGAGTTCCCTGTTGTTGTGAGGGAGTGAGGTTTTGACTTTTAGTTCACTTCTCCTCTCCGTTGCATATTCATGCAACTCTTTTACTCAAGCTTCTTTTGACGGGTTCTAAGAGAAAAACAGAGATTAGAATAAATTCACACTCGAAAAAAAAGGAAAAATTTTTACTTAAAGTAAAAGGAAAAATTTATAAGGATAAGTTGGTTAAAATATGATGCAAAAATCGTTGTGAGGTGAACCTTGTGAAGTGGAAGTCGTTGTTCGCAGTCCTGCTGGGACTGCTGATGGTCGGAGTGACGGCAGGGAGCGCGGCAGCAGCGACTCAAAATTTCCCAGGGGAGACACCCAAAGACGTTATTTGGGTTCCAGAAGAGTACATCTGGAAGATTACGTACACAAGCAGTTTTTACACCACATATGGAGCTTGGAGAACTTGCGTAAGTGGATATGGCTCTCCCCCAGATTCATTGACATGCGCATTCACAGAAGGACGTTCATACACTTGGCACAATACTATCTCCGGCGAACTTGAAGTATCCCGGTATAAACTAAGTGTAGCGGTGGGATTTGACGTAACAAAGTCAGGTAGTGTTGAAAGAAGTGCCACATACCACTACAAATATCCCAACCAACACTTAGCAATCCAGTATAGAGACGTATATAAAACAAAAAGAGTAATTCAAACGAAATACTACGTCGATAGGTGGGGACGAGAGCACAACACTGGTGAACACAAAACAGTTTATGCATCCAAATGGGACCACATAGAGTTCAGAGCAATTGACTTGGGGGGTTAATGAGTGGGTAGGTGAAGTGGAAATGAGAAAGAAGGCCATGTTGGCTATAGCTATAGTTTCTATTTTTTTCATCACGGGATGGATGATTCAGGACAGTTTAAACAATGAAAATCCCACAGAAAAACCCATGACCCGTCTCAGTTATGACTATGTAGGATATGCATTCATTAGAACCAACGCAACACTAGAATTCCATGGCATTCTAATGGAGAAAGAGCCCACTCAGGGATTTTCTATTGACGTTAAGAACATCCCCATAGGGCTCCAAAGAAAAACGGAGATTAGGGACATCTCCTGTCCCAACAGGCTGAAAAGTTGGAGGTGCAGAGACATTACCATCATGCTAGTTCCCACATCTCCAGGAAGTTATGACCTCTCAGATGTGACTATAAGGATAACCTCGAATTCATGGTCGGTCTCCTCAAAGCTTGGAAGAGTGAAGCTTGAAGTTACCAACGACACCTTCGAAGGCATAAAATCAATTTATTATCCCTATGCCGGAAGCTACTTGAGTGATAATATAACACCAAACGACACGTTTTATTACTATACCGTATTCAAAAACATCGGAAACGGGAGCATCAGGATCACAAATGTCAATGCCAATAGCCCTTTGATAGAGATACTTGGTTTCTATTATCAGGAGATACCAGAGAATGCTCCACCGCAAGATCTTGACGTTCCAAATATCAAAAAAGCAAAAGTTATCCCCCAAAGTGGACTAGAAATCAAACCGGGTGAAGCTATAGCCCTAATCGTTCCTCTTCGCATCGGGACTCCAGCAGAAAATGCTATCATCTCGCTAAAATTTAAAATCAAAGATTGCAACAACGGAAAATTGTGGGAAGTTCCAGGGATTCCTTACTATATCCTGGGTGGAGGTTAAGTTCATCACAACCCCTTTAACCTCCTCCCCCCCAACTTTTCTCGGTGGTGTTATGAGGGCGTTCATAGCGATAGATGTCAGCGATGAGGTTCGCGACAACCTTCTGAAGGCCCAGGAGAGAATAGGTAACAAGTCCGCCAAAATAAAGTTCGTCGAGAGGGAGAACTTCCACGTCACGCTCAAGTTCCTCGGCGAGATCGACGAGGCAACTGCCGAGGAAGTGAAGGGGGCTTTGGCAGAAATAGCGAAGAAGCACAAGAAGCACCGCGTTAGGGTCAAGGGCATCGGCCTCTTCCCCAACCCGAACTACGTCCGCGTCATCTGGGCGGGAATAGAGAACGACGAGGGCATAAAGGCGATAGCCCAGGACGTAGAAAAGGCCATGAGAAGGCTGGGCTTCAAGAAGGATAAGGACTTCGTCGCCCACATCACAATCGGCCGCGTCAAGTTCGTGAGGGACAAGCTGGAGCTGGCGATGGCGCTCAAAGACCTCGCCAACGAGGACTTCGGGGAGTTTGAGGTCGAGGCTATAGAACTGAAGAAGAGCACGCTCACTCCCAAGGGCCCGATTTACGAGACCGTGGCGAGGTTCGAGCTGGCGGAGTGATGGTGATGGTTCAAGAAGTTATCGGAGAGGTCCTCACCAGAATCAGGCCGAACGAGGAGGAGAGGGCTTTTGTTGAGGGCCTAATGCGGGAGATCGAGAACATAGCCCGCGGAAGGGCCGAAGAGCTCGGCCTTGACGTTAAACATTATTTCGTTGGCTCCCTCGCCAAGGACACCTACCTCGCCGGTGACCACGACGTTGACCTCTTCCTGGCCTTTCCCCTCGACACTCCCCTCGAAGAGCTCCGCGGGAAGGGCCTTGAGCTCGGTAAGGCCATAGCGGAGAGGCTCGATAACTACGAAGTTGCCTACGCGGAGCACCCCTACGTGAGAGCCCGCTATAAAGGGGTTAAGGTTGATCTAGTCCCTTGCTACGACGTCGAGAGCTGGAAGGACGTCAGAACGGCAGTTGACCGCTCCATACTCCACACGAAGTGGGTGCTTGAAAACCTCAACGGCAGAAACGACGATGTCAGGCTTTTGAAGCGCTTCCTCAAGGGAATAAACGCCTACGGCAGCGAGATTTACGTGAGAGGCTTTTCGGGCTACCTTGCCGAAATCCTGATTATCAAGTACGGCTCATTCTTGGACGTTCTGGAGAAGGCCGACTTCATGCTGAGGCAGAAGATAATAGACCCCGCCGGCTGGCTCAAGAGTGAGCCAGAAATAGCCATGAAGACCATTAAGAGGGAAGCTGAAGGGGACAAGCCGCTCATCGTCATAGATCCCGTTGACCCGAGGAGGAACGTCGCTGCAAATCTGGGCTGGGAGAAGTTCGGGAGGTTCTACTTCAAGGCCCATCAATTTCTGGAAGAGCCCCTCGTAGAGTTTTTCTTCCCGACGGAGAGCGCGGGAGAGAACTACCTCGGAGAGCTCAGAAGGAAGGGAACACACCTTGTCACGCTCCTCTTCAAAAAGCCCCAGCTTGTTGATGACCTGATCCTCCCGCAGCTGGAGAGGAGTGCCAAAGGCTTCGAGAAAGCGTTGGGCAGGGAGAACTTCAGGGTTCTCGGCTGGGACTACGGCTACGTTGGGGAGGAAGCGTTCATCATGCTGGAGCTGGACAGAATAGTGCGCGAGAAGATAACCATAAAACCCGGCCCGGAGTTCTTCACTGAGAGGGGCTGGGACTTCTACCGGAAGAACGAGAGGGTCTGGCTGATTGGAAAGAGGCTGTATGCGGAAAAGAGGGTTAAGGAGAGCATCGTCGACGTCATCGTAGAGCTCCTGGAGAAGAATCAAGTTGCCCTAGGCAAGCAAGTAAGAGAGTTCATCCACTCCGCTGATATTCTGGTGGATTACGTTCCAGGGGAGCTCGAGAGGGAGGCATACCTCTTCCTGAGCAGGAAAAAGTGGGATTTAAAGGGCTAAGGCCGAAGCTCCCGTTCATCGAACAGCTTTTCAATCTCTTCCAGTATTCGTTTCAACTTCAAATACTCCTCCCCATTCAGAGTTCCAGATATCAGCCCCAGTATGAAAGAGTTCTCTCTAGAGGACTTGGACTCCTTCACTCAGCACCACCTTATGAAGGAAGCAGTTTTCTTTTGCCAACCTCCTTCTCGGTTTCCATGATTGCACCCACGGCATCACCGTGTTTTGGCATTGCTTGCGTCAATAAAGAAAATTTGAAGTCAGAATATTCAGTTTCTGTGCTCGCACCACCCCGGGTTCTCCCAGTGTCCGTGCCTCTCACCAGGGATGTGACCAGTGTCGGCAACGGCCCACTCGAGGTTGTAGGGCCCGATCAGGGCCTTAAGCTCTCCCTTCATGTCCCTCTTTCCGACGTAGAGGGCGGCCCTCGTCACCACGTTGTAGCCGCTGTTAGGTACCTCCGGCTTCAGCGCGCTATTCCACGCTTTCTCGCTCGTTTCCCAGCCTTCGAGAGCAGGTAATGAGCCGAGGTCCCAAAGGTGGTAGAGTCTACCGAAGTTCAGGAGCTTCAGGTAGGCCTCGACGAAGATGTTCATCCTCTCGTCGTTGAAGTAATCCATAAGCTCGATGAGGGCCTTCGCCATTACAGAGACGTTGCCGAAGGCCACGCGCGTGTCGAGGTTCTCCCAAAAGCGCGGACATGAGTGGTTCGCCAGGAGCATCAGGTAGTATATCCTTCCAAGCTTCAGGGCCTTCTTCTCGCCGTTCGCTGGCTCGAGGACGTAGTCCATTGAAGTTTCAATGCCAAAGTAGTCATAGTAATCCTTGAAGAAAATCCTCGCGTATCTCACGAGGAACTCCTCGGCGTTGGCGTTGAAATCCTTCAAACCTTCAAGCACGCCCAATCTCACGATCCTGTTTAGCTCCTCAAAAAGGCGCGTGAAGGCGACCTTCCAGAGCTGGCTTATCCTCCTCCCCTCCACCTCGCGGGCAAAGACCTTTCCATCGGCCCTTCTGTAGCCCAGCCACCTTGAATCGCTCGTCTTTCCGTCGAGGCTTAAGTCGAAGTAGTCGCTCCAAGCCGAGTAGTCCTTGACACCCATCTCAAACTCGCATTCTCCCTCGAGGCGCTTGAACTCACCAGTGAGCTTTTTCTTAACGAACTCCATGGCAGAGACTCTCTCGACACCATTCCCTTCGAGACCCTCCATCCATGCTGTGAAGCGGTCGAGCTGGGCCGGATTTCCGAGGAGGCTCTCAAGGTCGCTGGCAGTGAAAACTAAGTACGGAACTCCCAAGCTCTCCTTATAGTCGTCCCGCCGTCCGAGGGTTCCCTCTATCAGTCCCGGGACGTCGAGGGTGTTAAAGGCGAAGGCATCGCTCAGTCCCCACTCGCGACCGAAGACAAAGGAGTTAGAATAGCGGTTGCAGGAGTATTTGGCCTGAGGGAAGTCGTAGAGGAGCTGCCTCTCGTCGAGGAGGAAGACGAGCCTTTTGTCCGTTGAGGACTCGACTATCTCGGCGCTCCTCCGTGTTATGACAGCCTCGGGAAGCCAGTAGCCAACGACAGGCTTGTTGCCTGTAAGTGGAGCGTAGAAGTCAAAGGAAACCCTCGCCAGAATCCGCTGCTCGAACTCGTCGAGGTGCGGGACGATTGGATGGAAGGGTGTGGTCGGAACAGCGTCAAACTTCTCCAGGAGGAAAACCGTCTCCTCGAAGGCCTTCCTGTGGTAGCGGAGGAGCATTAGAAAGGTGAACGGCTCAATGTCTATGCTTATTCCCTTCATCCGCGAGAGTGTATCGGCTATGTGTTCGTAGGAATAGAGCATTGCCCTCGTCCAGTTCTCGCCCCTGACTTCCTCCCCACGGATTTTTATGGCGACCGGACTCTTGCGCTCTTCGTACTCTATTGGCTTACTCCCATCACCGTCCCTGACATAAACCATATCACCAGGCTGGTAGGCATGGAAGTGGTGGGCGTACTTCATAAAACACTTCGGGCGCATGGTCTCACCATGGGTGATACATCATTGAGGTTTATTGCCCTTTCGGGAGTGCTCTTTAGAGATTATTTCTACCCATATCTGGCCGATAAGTTAATAAATCTGAGCATCCAACTAAGCCCGGTGGGAGGATGGAGAAGGAATTTAGAAAGCTTCTCGGAGAGGATCTGGCAAACTATCTCGAGCTCCTCAGGGCCAAGATGGCCTTCGCCGAGGAGATGTATGGAATCAAGATGAACTACGTCCCGCTCATCGCGGATGGAGAGATAGTCGTCCTTGATAAGAACGACGGAAAAATCAAATGGCTCAAAACCAAGAGACCACTGACGCTTGATGAGTTCAAGGCACTCGCGGAGAAGATAAAGGGGAACCTAGAATCTGGTTACGTCGAGATGCTCCTTGCAATGAACATGTCCTGCGTCCACGGGCCGGGGGAGTAATCACCCTCCATAGACCACAGGGAGGAGCTTAACGACGTCGCCGTCCTTCAAGACGTAACCCTCATTGACCTTCCTCTCATTCACAAGTATGTGGTGCTCGGCGGCGCTTATCCCTAGTTCCCGCAGAAGCTCACCTACGGTTGTTCCTTCCCCAATATCAAGCTCCATCCGCGGTGAGAAGCGAAGGGCCACCTCGCCGTAGAGAACCAGCATGACCTTCATTGAACCACCTCCGAAAAATAAAGGTTAGAGGCCGAGGCGCTTCTTTATGCGCTTAACCTCGCGCTTTGCCTCGCCAAGGCCGAGCTCCTCGAGGATTTCTTCCTTCGGAATGCCGTGCTCGTCGTAGCCGACCTCATCGTAGTATTGTTTCACCTTCGCGCGTATCTCCTCCCTGCTTGGGACCTTGCCTTTAACAGGACCGCTCGGCAGGGGCTCGTAGAAGCGCTGTGGATTGTCGTCATCCCTCCTCGGGTCCCAGTAGGTGTCGGGGCCGCCAAGAAGGAGCAGAATCCTCTGGAGGTGGATTATCCTCAGGCCGGTCTCGTTGAACCACTTTTCGGGAGTGAGCTCAAAGCCAGTAACCGCGTTTCCAAATTCTATGATCCTCTCAAAGCCCGGCTTGGTGACGAACATACAGACCACTGCAGAGTCGTAGAAGGCATTCACGAGCTCACCCTCGTAGCTCCTCGCCGGAAGGCCAGCCGTCGCGGTGTGGTCGCCTCCCTGAACGGAGACTGCGTAGCTTATATCCTTGGTGTAGTCGAGATCGCTCCTAACCCCATGGGCACCGACGCCTATCCCCTTGACGTGAACCGCGTACTTCGTGGCATCAACCCCCTTCATCTCGCTTATCTTAAGCGCCGCGCGGTAGGTTCCCTCCGCGAGGATTTCACCGATGCCCTTCCTCTCGACTATGAGCTCTAAGAGCTTTGCAAAGGCCTTTTCGTCGCCCCACTCAAGCCTGAAGCCGATGTCCTCCTCCGTGAGGATGCCTCTCTGGTAGAGCTCGGCAGCAAAGCCGAGGACGTTGCCGGCGTTTATTCCATCGAGCCCGAGCTCATCCACTAGGTAGGAGAGGTAGACTATCTTTTCGGGCTCGAAGATGCCGAGGTTGGTCCCCATGTAGGCCATCAGCTCGTAGTCCGGGGCGTCTGTGATGGCTCCCTTATACGGCCCGTAGCGGAGGTATGAAATCTTCATGCAGTTAACGGGACAGCCGTAGTCGGCCCAGTACTTCTTCACCCAGGCCTTGTTCTCGAAGTTTACCACGCTTATCCTCTCGTCGTCATGGTACTCTTCCTGCCAGTTCCTTACCGGCTGGCTCGAGCGGTCCTTTCCTACGCTGTAGCCGCCAGATCCGGTGCCCCACTCCCTGAAGGTTGTCATCTGGAACAGCTCACTCCAGAATTCCCTCAGCATGGTCTTGATTTTATCCCTGTCATAGACCTCCGGGAGGGCCTTGCTCCCCTTAACAATAACTGCCTTCAGGTTCTTGCTGCCCATCACCGCCCCAAAGCCACCGTAGCCAGCGGCGTGCATCATCTTTGCCATTATCGCGGCGAAGCGGACTTTGTTCTCCCCACCCTTCCCAATGTACATCATGGCGGGCTCCTTCGGGATTCCCTTGAGCTTCTCTTTCTTCCTTATCTCCTCGTGAACTTCCCTGAGAAGAGTTTTATGAAGCTCTACTCCACCCATGCCCCAGTACTTGGAAGCATCACGGATTTCAACGGTATCATCGTTCACGAAGAGATATACCGGGCTCTTTGCCCTTCCCCTGATGATTATCCCGTCGTAGCCGGCTGTTTTCAGCTCCAGTCCAACCTCGCTGCTCAGGACGCTCCCCACAACGCCGTTGCTCTCGGGCGATTTCGAAACAACCGCCGTCTTCATGCCCGGATAGTATCCCGTCAGGGGGCCCGTGAGGATGAGCAGGAGGTTTTCCTCGCCAAGGGGGTCGATATTTTCCCAGTCCTTACCGAGCTCCTTCCACAGGATGTAAACCCCCAGCCCCCTGCCTCCGTAGAACTTCCTCATATCTTCATCGAGCTCAACTACCTTCACGCTCTCCCTGCTCAAATCAACGTCTAAGAGCTTTCCGGTGTAGCCGTACATGGTATCACCCCATCAGCTCCTCCCCGTAGAGCTTCCTCGCCAAATCGTCGGTCTTTTCGAGCGGATCCTTTGCGAACGTCCTGTATATTGAACGGTAGTTGCCCCTAATGAGTTTTAGGGCGTCGTGGCCGGCCTCATGGCAGACTTCCACGCACTTGGGGTTGCCTCCGCATAGATCGCAGATAACGACGCTTTCCTTGCCGGCAGGAATCCTTGGGACATTGCCCGGACATGCCAAGACACATGCGCCGCATCCGGTGCACTTATCCTCGTCCACGAGAACGGCCCCTGTTTTCTCATCAACGCTCAGGGCTCCGAAGTTGCATGAGTTTACGCACGGATAGTCAGGACACTGGACGCAGGTATGTGGGACGTTAACGCCTGGGAATTCCTCAAAAATCCTTATGCGCGATGCCTCTGGCCATATTACACCCTCGTGCTCGAGTGAGCAGGCCACTTCGCAGAGCCTGCATCCGCTGCACTTGTCGGGAGTTATTAGTATCCACATCCTCTCATCGGACACAGCGTCACTCATCTGGAACACCTGATATCAAAAGTGGAACCCAAACTATATAACTCTTGTGAAAACGCTCAGATTGGCATTTATACAAGCAGAAGTCCTTATAAATGTCGAACATGATAAACCTGCGATGAACCGCTCCGAGCTTATCCTTTTAGGCATCACTGCAATATGGGGCTTCACATTTCCTGCAATGAAAGTTAGCCTCGATTACCTGCCACCCATACTGTTTCTGGCCTACCGCTTCGGCGTAGCTTCCCTCCTGATGCTCATTCTCTTCCGCTCGCGGATTCTCAGGAAGGAGACTCTGAAAGAAGGCTTCATCCTCGGTCTAACCCTCGTCTTCGGCCACGGCTTCCAGATAGTCGGTCTGAAGTACACGACGGCATCGAACTCGGCATTCATAACGTCGCTCTATGTCGTCTTCACGCCGTTTATAGCCTACTTCCTGCTCGGAGACAGGTTGAAGGGGCGGGACGTTCTTTCCCTGATCGTGGCGCTGACCGGCCTTTATCTCATATCCGGGGCCAGTCTGAACTTTAACTACGGTGATCTGCTCACCGTCCTCTGCGCTCTGAGCTTTGCCTTTCAGATAGTCCTCGTTCAGCGCTTTGGAAAGAAGGACTATCTCAGCTTGGCTTTCTGGCAGATACTCTGGAACTTCGTTTTCTCGTTAGCTTTTGCTCTGCTCTTTGAGCCCTTGGTGGTTCCAAGGGACCCAATGCCCTGGCTGGGTGTCCTCTACACCGCCGTATTCGCGACGGTAATAGCGTTCACCCTCCAGGTAAAGCACCAGAGGAACACCAAGGCCCATCGGGCAGCCCTCATATACTCCGCAGAGCCCATTTTCGGCCATATAGCGGCTTTCCTCACGATACGGGAAGTGCTCAGCCCAAAAGGCTACCTCGGCGCGGCGCTGATTATGGCAGGCATATGGAACGAGGTCAGAAAAGAGAGCTGAGAAGTATTTACCAACAAAAGGTTAATAAATTCTTTCACGTATCCCCTTCTGGAGGTGATGAAGATGGTCCACGCGTACATTAAGGAGAAAACGAAGGAGTTCTCAAAGGAAGAGAAGGAGAAGCGCTACAAGTATCTGGGTAAGGAAGTCCTCGATGTCGGAGATCCCGGACTGGACAGCATCCCCGAGTTCTATGGAATAGCCAACGCCATCTGGCGCGACTGGAAGGAGGGGGAGATAAGCACCAGGACTGCACTGGGCAGGCTCGCACTCCTCAAGCTCCTCACATACAAGACGAAGAACAAGAAGATCCAGGACATCCCCGAAGAAGACCTCGAAGAGGTCAGGAAGTTCATAGACTACGTCATCCAGGTCATCAAGAATGAGAGCAGGAGAAAGGGCGAGCCGGAGGAAGAGAGGCAGGTGAAGACGGAGTAAGCCCCTTTCGATTTTCTAATCCCCTCTTTTGACACAAGCCAAGTAAACAAGCCTCTAGAGGACCCCCCAATTCTCACCGTGCTCTTCACGTCACCCAGTTCTCCGTGAGGTTTAAATTCTCTAGAGAGATAATCATCACCGCGCCCTCCCCCTCACGCCCCTGGGAGAAGTGACCTGGGGTCGGTCGGGGAGGGCACACTTCTCTCCACTAGTCTCCAGCAAGCCAAAATCAGGAGGGAACGTTTGGAAAATGAGAGACGCGTAGCGCTTCCCATCCAAAAACCTTATAAGGAAAGTTCCCAATTTTGCCCCGATGCCCATGAGGGGGGAGTGTTTTATCCTTCGCTTCGCCCGTTACGTGGCCCTTGCTTGAATCCCCCTATTCTGGGTTAGTCTATCGTAAAGATCATTTCTGGAGGGTTTTGAGATGATAAGGGAGCCAGAGTTTAGGGAATACAACCCAGGGAAGCTTGAGGAAAAGGTTGAGCGATTTTGGAAGGAGAACAACATCTATGAGAAGGTGAAAGCCGCGCGCCAGAACGGCCCGAAGTACTACTTCCTCGACGGGCCTCCCTACGTCAGCGGTGCCATACACCTCGGAACGGCCTGGAACAAGATAATCAAGGACATGGTGATAAGGTTCAGGACCATGCAGGGCTACAACGTTCGCAGGCAGCCGGGCTTCGATATGCACGGCCTACCGATAGAGGTCAAGGTCGAGCAGGCTCTCGGCCTGAAGACCAAGAAGGACATAGAGACCGAGATAGGCGTTGACGAGTTCATAAGGAAGTGTAAGGAGTTCGCCCTCAACAACCTCAAGGTGATGACCGAGCAGTTCAAGATGCTCGGCATATGGATGGACTGGGACAACCCCTACATGACCATAAAGAACGAGTACATAGAATCGGGCTGGTTCACGCTCAAGCGCGCCTGGGAGAAGGGCCTCCTTGAGAAGGACAAGAGGGTTCTGCACTGGTGCCCGCGCTGTGAGACGGCCCTGGCTGAGCACGAGGTTCGTGGTGAGTACAAGATAAGGGAGGATCCGAGCATATACGTCAAGTTCCCGGTTGAGGGCAAAGACAACGAGTACCTTCTCATCTGGACCACCACGCCATGGACTCTGCCGGCCAACCTCGCGGTTGCAGTTCATCCCGAATACGACTACGCCAAGGTTAAGGTCGAGACCGAGAACGGCGAGGAGTACTGGATAATGGCGAAGGCCCTCGTCGAGAGGGTTCTTGCCGAGGTCGGCGTTAAGGGCGAGATAGTCGAGGAGTTCAAGGGTGAAGACCTCGAGGGACTCCGCTACATGCACATACTTATGGAGGAGTACCCAACTCAGAAGGAGTTCCGCGAGAGGTACGAGTGGGCCCACCGCGTTATCCTCGGCGAGCACGTGACGCTTGAGGATGGTACCGGACTGGTTCACACCGCACCGGGCCACGGTGAGGAGGACTTCGAAGTCGGAAGGGAGTACGGCCTTCCGGCATATTCACCAGTTGATGACCAGGGCAGATACGTGGAGGGCAGATGGAAGGGAGTCTACGTCAAAGACGCCGATCCTGAGATCATAGACCACCTCAAGGAGAAGGGCTACCTCGTCAAGGCCGGAACGATAGAGCACAAGTACCCGCACTGCTGGCGCTGTAAGACGCCGCTCATCTTCCGCGCCACCGACCAATGGTTCCTCAAGGTGAGCAAGGTCAAAGACCAGATAATCAAGGAGAACGACGAGAAGGTGACCTGGTACCCCGACTGGGTGAAGGTCAGGTACGACAACGGCGTCATGAACTCCGGAGATTGGGTCATAAGCAGACAGCGCTACTGGGGAATACCCCTGCCGATATGGCAGAGCGAGGACGGCGAGATATACGTCGTTGGAAGCTTTGAGGAGCTCGTAAAGCTGTCGGTGGCCATAGAGGTGAACGGCGAGAGAATAGAGCTGCCGGAGAGCTACGAAGAGAAGCTCAAGGTCATTGAAGAGAAGCTCGGCCCGGAGGATCTCCACAGGCCCTACGTGGATGCATTCATCATAAAGGTCAACGGCAAGGAGATGCGCCGCGTTAAGGACGTCGTTGACGTCTGGTTTGACAGCGGAATAGCCAGCTGGGCTTCCCTCGACTACCCGAGGAACGAGGAGCTCTTCAAGGAGCTCTGGCCTGCGGATTTCATAGTAGAGGGTGAAGACCAGGTAACCAAGTGGTTCTACTCCCAGCAGGCGGCCAGCGTTATAGCCTTTGACACGGTCCCCTACAGGAAGGTCGCCATGCACGGCTACGTCCTCGATGAAAAGGGCGACAAGATGAGCAAGAGCCTCGGCAACATCATAAGGCCGGAGGAGGTCGTCCAGAAGGAGGGAAGGGATCCCTTCAGGTTCTACATGCTCTGGGCCACCAACCCCTGGGAGAACCTCAAGTTCAGCTGGAAGGGCCTGGCTCAGGTCAAGAGGATGCTCAACATACTCTGGAACGTCTACGTTTTGAGCGCCACCTACATGAGCCTGGATAACTTCGACCCAACGAGAGTCAACCCCGAAGAGCTGCCCTTCCGCGAGGAGGACAGGTGGATACTAAGCAGGGCCAACAGCCTAATCGGAGCGGTCGAGAACGGCATAGAGAGCTTCTACCTCAGCAGGGCGACGAGGGCGATATACCACTTTGTCGTCGAGGACCTGAGCAGGTGGTACATCAGGCTGATCAGGAAGCGCATGTGGGTTGAAGGCGACGACCCGGACAAGTTAGCTGCCTACTACACCGTCTGGAAGGTCTTCAACGTCCTCCTGAGGCTTATGGCACCCTTCACGCCCTACATAGCTGAAGAGATATACCAGAACCTCCTCAAGCCGTTCCTTGGCGTTGAGAGCGTCCACATGCTCGACTGGCCCAAGGCTGATGAGAAGGCCATCGATGAAGAGCTCGAGAAGGAGATGGAAGCCGTAAGGAAGATAGTCGAGGCCGGCTCAAGTGCCAGACAGAAGGCAAAGATAAAGCTCCGCTACCCAGTTAGGAGGATAATCATAGAGACAGAGGATGAAACCGTCGTCAAGGCAGTCGATAGGCTTAACAGAATACTCCGCGACCAGCTCAACGCCAAGGAGGTCGTTGTAGAAAAGGTCGAGCGCGAGCTCATCATAAAGCCGAACTTCGCGAAGGTCGGGCCGGAGTTCAAGGGCGACGCCAGACTCGTCTCCCAGTGGATAGCCGAGCACGGCAGGGAGCTCTACGAGGCCGGCGAGATGGACGTCGAGATCGAAGGAAAGACCTTCCACCTCACAAGGGAGCACCTCAGCATAGAGGAGAAGCTGCCAGACTTCTTCGTCAGCGAAGACTTCGACGGCGGAAGGGTCTTCGTGGACAAGACCCTCACCAGGGAGCTCCTCGCTGAGGGCCTCGCGAGGGAGTTCGTCAGGAGAATACAGGAGATGAGGAAGAGGCTCGACCTCGACGTCAACGACAGGATAATCGTCACCATAGAGACCACCGACGAGAACCGCGAGCTTCTTAGCGAGAACCTCGACTACGTAAAGAGGGAAACCAGGGCGGTTGAGGTAGTCTTTGGAGAAGCAAAGGGCTACGTCGTCGAGTGGCCCGAGGTTCAGGCGAAGATAGGGATTGAGAAGGTTTGACTTCTCTCCCTTTTCCTTTAAAGCATCTTACCCAGAAGAACTGTGGCGAGTATAGAGACAGTCAAACCAGCAATTCCCACGATTATCTTCAACCTTGCGTTTCTCTGTCTTTCCTCAGAAATGCCCCTGAGAAAATCCCCAGCCATCTCATCCAGAAGTGCTTGGGCTTGTTCCGAAAACTCTTCCAGAGGAAGTTCTCTGAGAGAGTTAGGTAAACAACTCTCGAAACCCTCGTAACTTACGCCCCCGTAAGTTACTTACGCCCCCAGAACCAGCAACCTGAAAAAGTAAAACTCAAGGCAGTGGCATCCTTTCGACCTCTATCCTGTCCCAGGTTGGGTATTCCTCGACGATGAAGAACCTGACGTCGCCCTCTATCGCTTCCGCCAGCTCGACCGCGACCTCCTCAGGCATCTCTATCCTGCCCTTCTCGCGGTTTACGTAAAGCCACTCCTCGGGAACCTCGGCCTCCTCCACGAGGAGAGCGTAGAGCTCGTCTAAGTCCTCGTACTCTGCTATGCCAAAGCGAAGCGTTCCGTCCTCGGTTATCTCCATGTAAGGCTTAGCGACGTTTCTCGCCATCCTTTTCAGCCTGTTCTTGAGCTGAACCGCGTCCTTGAGCTTGGCGGTGCAGAGGTGGTAGCTCAGTGAGGTGTTCTCCTCACCCCAGCGGAGGATTTCGAGGCCAAGCTCTAAGCTTCCCTTAATCGCCGAACTCTCGTCGCTGATGGGCCGGTATCCCCTGTCCAAGAGGTTCCTCAAATTGGTCTCGCTGAACTCCAGCTCGTTGATGTTGAGGAACTTCGCTCCAAGTCCGTCCAAAAACTCCGCGAACCACTTAATCCTCTCGCCCTGACCAGGAACGGCGGGAACCTCTCCCCCAACGTCCCAGTCGAAGTCGAATGCGTTCTTTATGTTCTCAATCTCCACCCTGAAGAGCCTTGAGTTCGGGTTGAAGAGGTCCGGATGGAAGCGGATCTCATCTAAACCAGCATTGTAGAGCTTTTCAAGTGCCTTTTTCGTTGTGAGAGCTCCGGTCGTGTAGAGGTGGATGTGGAACTTTTCCCCGAACTGCTCCTTTAAGGCTCGAATATATTCAGCTGTTCTCTCCAGTCTCGCCAGCGGATCTCCACCGGTGACCCCTGCTCCCCTTGCATCCTGAATTCTGGCCTCCTCAATGATGTCATCTATCCTTTTAACAGGTCTCTCGTTGGCGTAAACGACGTCCTCTCTCCTCCAAGGGCTCAGCGGGCAGTAGAAGCAGTCCCTCGGACATGCGCCCGTGGTGAAGAGAACGAGCTTCTCTCCTCTAACGCACATCTGGCAGCCCTTCGGCAGTTCTCTCACGGCGTATGAAAAGTAAGGGGTCTCCCACATCCAAATCCCTCCAGCTCTCGCTAACACAACCAGAGGAGCAGGCCTTAAAAAGGTTGGTAGCCAAAAATGGGAAGGTGTTGGAATGAGGGAAAGACCCAAGACACTGCCGCCGACACTAAGGGATAAGCACCGCTATATTGCCTTTCAGGTCATCGGTGAGAGAACCTTCACAAAGGACGAGATAAAGAGGGCCATCTGGGAGGCAAGCCTCTCGACCCTCGGAACGCTCGGCTCCGCTCGGGCCAAGCCCTGGTTCATAAAGTTCGACGAGAAGAGCCAGACTGGTATAGTGCGCGTTGATAGAAAGCACGTGGAGGAGCTTCGCTTCGCCCTGACGCTCGTCACTCACATAAACGGCTCTAAGGCGATTTTCAGGACGCTCGGTGTTTCTGGGACGATAAAGAGGCTGAAGAGAAAGTTCCTGAGTGAGTTTGGGTGGAAATAAAATCAGCGAAGGAATGAAACTGCCTTGTCAACCCTTCCCTCGTAAACCTGCACGTATCGCTCGCACGCTTTCTCCCAGCTGAAGTCCTCCCTGGCCCGCTTTTTCCCGTTCTCCCTGAGCTTCTCCAGGGTCTCATCGTCGAGCTCCTTGGCCCATATCATCGCCCTCGCCAGGGCAAAGGCGTCCCTTGGAGGAACGAGCATCCCCGTCGCACGCTCTGGATCGCTGCTGAGGTCTATTATCGTGTCCTTTAATCCCCCAACGGCGGAAGCTATTGGAACGGCACCAAGGCACATCGCCTCGAGCTGAACCAGACCGAAAGGCTCGAAGTACGACGGGATTACAACGAAGTCCACGGAACCGTAGAGCTCCCTAACGACCTCTCTGCTGAGAAGTTTGGTAATTGCCCTCACGTTCTCAGGGAAACGGTTTTCCATGGCCCTTGCCCACGCTTCCAGCTCCGAATCCCCCTTGCCGATGATGATGAACCTCATTTCACTGAAAGAGGGGTCCGTGGAGAGGAGCTCTATCGCATACAGCAGGGTGTCCACACCCTTCTGTGCCTTATCAAAACGCCCTATGAACATAAAGGTCTTTCCGTCGCTTAATCCAAGATCCTCAAGAATCCTCCTCCTGCGCTCTTCCCTCGGAAGGTCTCCTGTCTCCATCAGCTCCTTGTTCCAGAAGGAGCAGTCTATACCGTTGAAGACATGCGTAACTTTGCCCTCGAAGAGCCCGAAGAAGTCCCATTCCTCCAGGAGGTAGCTCCTACTGACGGTCGTTACTGCGTCGGCTATGTAAGCGGCCGTATGCTCGGGGTCTATGTCCGGATAGGGGACGAGCTCATCGAGATTGGCCTCGTGGAAGTAGCGCGCTGGAACCTTGGCCTTGTTGAGCCTGTGGACGGTGAAGACGCTCCTCAAACCAAAGTATTTTCTGAGAAGACCGAGCGCGAAGACCGTGTGCCAGTCGTGAGCGTGGAGGACATCGGGCTTGAACTCACCTACCAGTTCGTTCATGAGTCCAACACTGGCCTTGCCGAAGAGAACGGCCTTCCTCAGCAGGCCGTCCCAGCCGGGGCCATAAACGTCAGAACTGTCAAGAACACCGCCGCCAAGAGAATAAACCACGACACCATTCTGCTCTCTCTTTTTTACAGCCACCTCCACTCTCTTACCAAAGGCTGAAACCCTAAAGGATGTGAAAGGCTCGCCAAGTTCTTTTCCGTGGCTCGGGGTAAAAACGGCCACTTCATGGCCGAGATTCGAGAGGCCCTCGGCTATGCTGGTTACGGCCTCGGCTAGGCCTCCGACCTTAACGGGAAGGTACTCAAATCCCAGTATCAAAATCCTCATCCAGACACCTCCAGACGTTTTAATCGAATATAATCTCGGATGCCGGAATTATGATGGCTCACCCACTGTGAACCTGACGTCGGTGCTCTCATAATCCTCAACAACGGCAAACATTCCTCCGATCTTTACTATGCCCCCTTCCGTCTCCACATGGATGTTGTTAATAGCTTCCTTGAGTGAAAATGTATACCCCACCACGAGCCCATTAATCGTCTCGTTTTTCCCCGTTTCAATGTGTTTGCCCCTGATCGTGGCCATAATATGCCTGTCTTTCAGGTATCTGCTGACAAAATCAACCGCATGGAACATAGCAAAAAACCGGAGATCCCCGGGATTGTTGATAACTTCCACCCTCAGTGACGACTCCTTGAAGATCTCTATTATGAGGCTGTACTGGGAGAAGATTATCTCAGGATACGTTGATCTGAAAGCTGGGGGACTCCTTGAGTTGAAAGCAACGTTCTGAACCGCTATGACCTCCTTTCCGTCAACCATCCCTATGATGTGGTTGAGCTTGTAAAACTCCCTCACAAACAGGTTTCCTCTTCCTTGGAACTTCGAGAGCTCCGGAATTTTGTCGGTGTATACCGACAGGGTCACACCCCGCTTAAACGTCCTCACCAGGTCTTCCTCCACGTGCCCAAAGAACTCGCTGGGAATGACGACAATGACCTCATTCTCAGCGGAATCAATGGCCTCCCGGAACATTTCAAGGGCCTCGTCGAGGCTCCTGCTTCTCCATATTGCAGGCCTGTGATCCTCACGCTTCACATCATTCAGTGCTTTCTCCAGCTGCTCCACTATTGTTTCGAGTTCCTTCTTGAATCGGAGAAACGCTATTCTGGGGGAGTAAGCAGCGTAGACTTTGGGATTGCCCTCTATTTCAGTGACAAATCCCCTTGCCTTTAGGGACGACACCGTATCGTAGACCCTGTTATAGGGCACCCCGCTTTTTGTGGATATCTCTCTCGCAGTGCTGGGCCCGTAGACAAGGAGCGTCCAGTACGTCATGACCTCATACTTTGTGAAGCCTATCTCGCTCAGTGCCTGCGAGAGATGGGACGGAATCTCCATTGCCACCACCTTCACAGTATAGCTAAAAAATTAAACTAGGGTCTAAAAGAGTTTAGGATGTCGAGGTACCTCTCAAGGTGCCTTGTTATGATGAAGTTCTCTCTGACCCGCTCTTTTGCCCGCGCACCCATCCTCCCCGCGACCTCGGGGTGTTTGAGGAGGTAAAGCACCTTTTCTGAGGCCTCCTCCACGTCCCTCACGAGGAAACCGGTTTCACCATCAACTATCTGAAGCCGGATTCCCCCAACGGCCCTTCCGACCACGGGCTTCTCCTTCCACATGGCCTCCGTGACCGTCAGCCCAAAGCCCTCCCTTATGGACATCTGCAGGACAACATCGCTGGCCCTCTGGAAGGCGTTAACCTCCCTGGCATGGACTCCGTTGAGGTTTGTCAGGACTTTCACATCGTAGTCCTCGCCTATCTTTCTCAGCGTCTTCTCGAAGTACACCCAGCCCTCCGGGTCGTCGTGGGCCATAACGCCGACCAGCAGCAGCTGGACATCGGGGACTTTCTCCTTGACCTTCCGGTACACGTCGATGACGTCGAAGATTCCCTTCCAGGGGTCAAAGCGGGCAACCTGGGTGAGTATCGGCCTCTCTGGATCGACGTCGAACCTTTCAAGTGTTTTAAGCACTTCCGTCTCGCTGAGCTTTATGTTTTTTTCGCTCAGGGGGTCAATTGACGGGGGCATTATCACGACTTTGCTCCCCTCAAAGTCCCCGCGCACGTATTCCTCCATGTGGAATATGTACGCGTCATACTTCGCCACGAAGCCCCTGAGGAACTCCCAGAACTCCATGTTGGGGTCGCTTAGGTCTATGTGGCACCTCCATATCCACGGCTGTCTCTTGTCATAGAACTCGATCAGCGGTGCCGGCTGGGGGTCGTGGATGAGCACGTAGTCAAAGGCCCCTAGATCAACGTCGCGGGCGTTCTTCCTATTGGTCTCAATATAGAGGCGCTTCATCTCGTCGGTTAGCCGGAGCTCTCTGTTCCCCTGGAGGGCGTTGTGAAAGCCCTTGGTCACGTTAAAGAACTCATCGCTACCCTCAATGACGAACCATCTGGCGTCCACCCCGACGTCCCTCATGAGCGGTATGAGGTTGTGGAGTATCTCCGCAACCCCTCCACCAAACGATGTCGAGTTCACGTTGGCAAAGGCCGCCCCTTTTACCAGCTCGGCCTTCTCCAGTATCCTGTTCAGGGCGTCCTCCCCGATTATTCCTTTGTAGTCCCGGAGCTTCTTTCCCTGCCCTCCAAATTCTGTTACCTCAAACATGCTACCACCTCACTCTCCTTTCAGGGCACCAGCGGTAAGCCCGCTGACTATGTACTTCTGGAAGATGAGCGCCAGTATGACCAGCGGGATTGTCGAGATTGCGGAGGCGGCCATGATGTTGCCCCACGGCACCTCTCCGTGAACCCCCTGGAACAGAGCTATGCCGACGGGCACCGTCCTGGCCCGGTAATCAGTGGTGAAGAGCAGTGCAAACATGAACTCGTTGAAGGCTGCTATGAAGACCAGAAGAGCCGTTGAAAACAGGGCGGGAGCAGACAAGGGCAGTATGACCTTATAAAGGGTCTGAATCCTCGACGCACCATCTATTAGGGCGGCCTCATCGAGATCTTTGGGGAGCTGGGCAAAATAGCTGAGGAGTATCCAGAGAGCCAGCGGCAGTGTCCACGCCACGTACGGAAAGAACAGGGCCTTGTACGTGTTGATCCATCCAAGCTCTTCGATGAACTTGAACAGGTATCCTACGAGGCTTATCTGCGGGAACATCGAGACTCCCAGGACAAAAACTGGCACTATGAGCCTGCCCCTGAACCGTATCCTTGAGACCGCGTATGCCCCAAAGGCTGATATCATGACGGTTACCACCGTCACGACGGTGGCTATGATAAGGCTGTTCCTGAAATAGTCCATGAAGTGGAGGGTCGGGTCGCTCAGGACCGTCCTGTAGTTGCTCAGTGTGAACTCAAAGCTGACGTAGGGGGAGCCCAAGAAGGTGGCGTCTTTTGTGAAGGATATTATTATCATCCAGATGAAGGGGAAGAGACACACCAATACCATTAAGACTGCCCCAATGGCCAGCAGGATATTTTTAAGGGATTTTTCGTTCATTTCAATCCCTCCTGGAACCTCCCTACCCTTAGATACACCACGGTAAAGCTCAGAACCGTTAGGAACGTGAGTATTGAGATAGCGGAGCCAACGCCGTAGTCGCCGAGGTTGTAGTAGTTAAACGCCATCAGGGACACAGAGGTGGTCGCCCCGCCCGGCCCTCCACCGGTGAGGACGTATATTATGTCAAACACCCTCAGGGCATCTATCGTCCTCAGGGTAACCGCAACTATCAGAACGGGTTTAAGCAGCGGGAGAGTTATGTGCCTGAACCTCTGGAACATGCTGGCCCCGTCGATTATGGCGGCCTCATAAGTGTCCGCAGGTATAGCCTGAAGGCCCGCCAGGAGAAGAAGGGCCATGAAAGGTGTCGTCTTCCACACGTCCGCAAGAACCACCGCGAAAAACGCGCTCAGAGGGGTACCGAGCCAGTTAACGCCGCTCAGCCCAACTGCGCCCAGTATCCAGTTGAAGAGGCCGTAGCTGTAGTTGTACATCAGCTCCCACGTTCTGGCAGATATTATCGTGGGAACGGCCCAGGGGATCAGCACTATTGCCCTCAAAATTCCCCTTCCCCTTATACGTTCGTTCAATATGAGGGCAAAAGTCAGACCGAGTAAAGTCTCCAGGCTCACGCTCACGAGCGAGAAGGACACGGTGACGAAGAGAGAGTACCAGAAATCTCTCTTTTCAAGCACGGTAATATAATTATTGAGCCCCACGAATTTAAAACCCTGAATAAAAGTTACATCCCGGTGTAAGCTTATCCAGAAGGTTCCAAGGACAGGCACTATGATAAAAAGCACCACAAATGCCAGCATGGGGGACAGCATGCCGTAGGCAAACTTCTCCTCGGTGTACTTCACTCCGCCCATCAGCACCACCCTGTAGTGGAAAGTCGTAGATTGCCCGAAAAGAAAAGGAAAACGAGAGAGCTGTCAACCGTACTGCTTAACCAGCTCCTCCGCCTCCTTCTGGGCCGCATCAAGGGCCTCCTGCGGACTCATGCTGCCGGCAAGGGCTGCATTCACGTACTTCTGTATGATCTGGCTGAGTTGCGGGTAGTAGGGAACGATGGGCCTCGGAACCGCGTTCTCAAAGACGCTCCTGAGGTCCTTCAGGTAAGGCGCGGCCTTCAGCACATCGGGGTCATTGTAGACATCGGTTCTTCCGGGGTTCCAGCCGAGTTTTATGGCGAAGTTCTTCTGCTGCTCATAGCTCTCAACGAACTTAACGAACGCCCAAGCGAGCTCTTTGTTGTCCGAATACCTGTTTATGCCTATGTGCCATCCGCCCAGGGTGGCAGCGCTCTTGTGTCCGGGGAAGTGCGGAAGCGGGGCTATCCCGACCTTGCCCCTGACCGGGGAGTCGTTGGCGTTGTGGAGCCCCCACGCGTACGGCCAGTTCCTCTCAAAGACGGCGTTGCCCTGCTGGAACGTAAGCCTGACCGGCTCTTCGGTCATCTCGGTGTATGTGCTCGGCGGCGATATCTTGTACTTGTGTATCAAGTCCACCATAAACTGGAGGGCCTGAACGTTCTCAGGCTTGTTCAGGGTCGGAACCCACTTTCCATCCTTGAAGTATCCAAGCTCGCCGCCGTTGCTGTATACGTACTCAACAAAGTCACAGACGAGGCCTTCGTACTGCTTACCCTGCCACACGAAACCCCAGAAGTTGGGGTTGTCCTTCCTCTCGCCCTGCTGTATCTTCTGGGCCATCTCGACGAGCTGATCCCAGGTCTCGGGGGGCTTGTCATAACCGTACTTCTTGAGGAGGTCCTCCCTGTAGTACAGCAGACCCGCATCAACGTAAACAGGGAGCGCCCAGAGATTGCCGTTCTGCTTGTCAGCCAGATTGACGACGCTCTGGAAGAAAACGCTGAGGTCGTAGTTATCCTTCTGGACGTAGGAATCAAGGGGTTCCAGCCACCCCGAGGATATGAACTGGCCGAGCCAGGCGACGTCCATCAGGAAAACGTCGGGGTCGCTGGACTTGGCCCTCAGCGCGTTTACTAGATCAAGTCTCCTCTGATCCGTATCCGTAGCCTGCCTCTTGAGCTCAACGGTAACCCCTGGATATGCCTTCTCAAACTCGGCGATAACCTGTTTCCAGTACTCAATTTCGTTTGGGGCACCGCCGACCGCGAACACAATCTTCCCTTCAAGCTTGGTGCTCTGTGTGCCTGTGGTGGATTCGGTAGTCCCACCAACGCACCCACTGGCAACAACGCCGAAAACCACCAGACCGACCAGAACTATCCCCCAGAGGGGCTTCCTCAATGCTATACTCATGTGAGGCACCTCGAAAATTGTGTATACTAAAAGTATATATGCTTTGCGGTACTGACGTGGACATTAGAATCCTCAGACGAACAATAGCAGAATTCCTCTGTTCAAGTGCATTCGCCGATTGTAGGGTTGCCAAAAGGGCAAACCATCCCAACTCTCTGAACCTTAAGTTATATGGAAAAACTAGGAACTATCAAAGACATTGTTTATATTACAATTGTACCATAAGTATACATCACATAATTTAAAGCAGAAGAGGGAGACAGGCGTCATTCCAGAAGGATGAACTTCTCGCCCTCAACGTCCTCAAAGTAGCTTCCGATTCCGCCAACCTTCCATTCCTTGCCGCTGGCCTTAACCGTAACGTTGGCCATGAGCGGCGTGTACTCGTACTCAACTATTTCCCCGTCAAGGGTCACGGGCTCCTTCGTCTCAACGAGCCTGCCGACTATCTCGGCTCTCTTCGGGAGCTCTGTGAACTTCAGCAGGGTTATTAGGGTCCTGATGTTGACGAGCGAGAGCGGTTTGGAGAGCTTATCGTAGTTCAGGGGCTTGATTATCTTGCTGTTGTCGAAGTAGATGGTGTAGAACCAGTGCATGTAGTTCTGGATGATCTTTGGACTCTTGGCCCAGAAGGAGTAGAACTTCTCGCGCCTCTTGTCCCTCGGCAAAGCACCGAAGAAGAGCGCGTAGTCGATGTCCCCGATTATCCAGCTGGCCATGAGCCAGGGGGCGCCGCCGGTTTTCGCCAGGATGATGTTGTCGCCGCTGAGCCACTCCGGAATCTCCTCGAAGTTGCTGATTATGACGAAGATTATGTCCTTCCGGCGCTTTATCTCGTCCCTCAAAAGGCGAAGGAAATCGAATGGGGTGTTTATTAAAACTTCGTGTTTGGCCGTCCTGATGACGTACTCTGCCCTCTCGACGGTGTTCTCAAAGCCTTGAATCGTCCATATCTCAGGCAGTTCCTCCCCGTGCACCTGGCGGTAGAGCTCGAGGAAGGCTGCCTTCAGGTTCTCCATGTCCTCGATGAATTCTTCCTTTATCTTCTCGAGGACAACTTCAGGATTGACCGGCTTGTAGAGCCTTGGGGCACCGTGCATTACGTCAACGAATCCCTTTCTGTGAAGGGAGCTCAGAACGTCATACACCCTCGTGTGAGGAATGCCACTCTCCTTTGTTATGTCCGTGGCCTTGCTGGGGCCAAGCTTGAGGAGGGTTATGTAAGCTAAGCTCTCGTACTTAGTCAAGCCGAGCTTCTGGAGCTTTTCGACAATTTCCTCTTCCTTCATTTCCAGACCTCCAACTTTTTAAGTTCACTAGCATTAGTTTAATCATCACTAGTGATACCTGGGTGGGGAAGGTGTATAAAATTTTCGGATTCGAGTCAAACGAGTACTTTGGCCGGGTCGCAAAGGTTGAATTTTCAGTCCCGTCCAGGGGAAGCTACGCCTACCTCGTCGGGAGCTTCAACGCCTTTAACGAAGGCAGCTTTCGGATGAGAAGAGAGGCAGGAAGGTGGCGGATAAGGGTCGAGCTGCCGGAGGGGGTCTGGTACTACGGCTTCTCAATTGACGGAAAATACACTCCAGACCCAGAGAATCCAGAGAAGAGAACCTACAGGCGGCTCTCATACAAATTCAAGAGGGAAACCAGCGTTGCCAGAATATCCGCCGGGGATGACTTCTATCACGAACCCGCACTCGCTTACTTGTACTCCTTTGCCGACAGAACCCACGTCCTGTTGAGGGCTGTGAAGGGGAAAGCAATCTCCACGTACCTCATCGCCGATGAGCGTATAGAGATGAGAAAGAAGGCAAGCGACGAGCTTTTCGACTACTTCGAGGCCGTTCTTCCAAGAACTGGGGAGCTGAGCTACCACTTCGAGATAGAGACGGGAGAGGGAACAATCGAATACGGCAACTTCACCGCCGAACCTAAAGAGCTCCAAGTTCCGAAATGGGTATTCGACCGGGTGTTCTACCAGATAATGCCCGACAGGTTCGAGAGGGGTATGATCAAAAAGCCCTTGGGAAGGATAATCGAAACCGGTCTGGGGCACCACGGTGGCGATTTAGCCGGAATCGTGAAGAGGCTCGGTCACCTTGAGGAGCTCGGTGTGAATGCGCTCTATCTGACCCCAATCTTCGAGTCCATGACCTACCATGGCTACGACATAGTTGATTACTTCAAGGTCGCGCGGAAGTTCGGAGGTAACGAGGCCTTCAGAGAGCTCGCTTGGGAGCTGAAAAGGAGGGACATAAAACTGATTCTCGACGGCGTCTTCCATCACACGAGCTTTTTCCACCCCTATTTCCAGGACGTCGTGAAGAATGGAAGAGAGAGCAGATACCGAGACTTCTACAGAATCCTGAAGTTCCCGGTGGTGTCGGAGGACTTCCTTCGGATTCTCAACTCGAACGAACCACCAGAGCGGAAGTACCAGAGGCTGAAGAAGGTCCGTCAGAACTATGAGAACTTCTTCTCGGTGTGGCTCATGCCCCGCCTGAACCATGACAACCCACAGGTCAGGGAGTTCATAGTCAGTGTAATGAAACATTGGCTCGAAGAGGGTGCCGATGGCTGGCGGCTGGATGTCGCCCACGGCGTCCCGCCAGAGCTGTGGCGCGAGGTCAGGGAGAAAATGCCTGAGGACGCGTATCTGGTCGGCGAGGTCATGGACGACGCAAGGCTCTGGCTCTTCGACAAGTTCCACGGAACGATGAACTATCCCCTGTACGAGGCCATTCTAAGGTTCTTCGTGCGTGGAGAGATAAGTGCCGAAGAGTTCCTCAACTGGCTCGAGCTCCTGAGCACCTATTATGGGCCCGCTGAATACTCCATGTACAACTTCCTCGACAACCACGACGTTGAGCGCTTCCTCGACCTCGTCGGTGACGAGAGGAGATACCTCTGCGCTCTCGCTTTCCTGATGACCTACAAGGGGATTCCAGCGCTTTTCTACGGTGACGAAATAGGACTGAGGGGAATAGGCGCTTCTGGGATGGAAAGCTCAAGGACTCCAATGAGATGGAAGAAAGAGACGTGGAACACCGAGATACTCGGGATGACAAAAGCGCTGATACGGCTGAGAAGGAAGAGCAGAGCATTACAGCTGGGAGAATTCAGACCACTGAAGTTCAAAGGCGGCCTGCTCCTCTACGAGAGGGTTTACAGGGACGAGGGAGTTCTGGTGGGGATAAACTACTCAGACGTTCCCACAGTCATTCAGATTCCCGAGGCTTACCGTCCTGCAGCGGATGGAGTGCAGTTCCTCAAGCTGGAACCCTGGTCCTTTGTCGTCCTCGCCTCAACCACCTGATGCCACATTTTTTCACCAGGGTTCTATGTTGTACACACCGTGTAAACTTGAACAGGGAAGCGCAAGGTATATATATCACTGACGATGATACTATACCACCCAACACCGAGGCGGGTGATAAAGCTATGAAGAAAGGACTGTTTACCCTACTTTTGGTTGCAGTTTTGATTTTTAGCGTCGTGGCCAGCGGCTGCATAGGTGGGGGAGAAGAGACTACCACCAGCCCGACCACAACCCAGCCAACGACCACCCCGAGCGAGACCACAACCACCCCGACAACCACAACGACCACAAGCCCAACTGAAACGACCACTACCCCGGAGCTTGAGTGCGGCAGTGGAAAAATAGTCATATGGCACGCCATGCAGCCGAACGAGCTCGAGGTCTTCCAGAGCCTCGCAGAAGAGTACATGGCCATGTGCCCGAACGTTGAGATAGTCTTCGAGCAGAAGCCGGATCTTGAGAGTGCCCTCAAAGCCGCAATTCCGACCGGCCAGGGTCCGGACCTCTTCATATGGGCCCACGACTGGATTGGAAAGTTCGCCGATGCTGGTCTTCTCGAGCCGATTGACGACTACGTTACCGACGACATTCTTAACCAGTTCGCTCCGATGGCCCAGGATGCTATGCAGTACAAGGGCCACTTCTACGCCATGCCCTTCGCTGCTGAGACCGTTGCAATCATCTACAACAAGGATATGGTAAGCGAGCCGCCCAAGACCTTCGACGAGATGAAGGCGATAATGGAGCAGTACTACGACCCGGACAACGATAAGTACGGCATAGCCTACCCGGTTAACGCTTACTTCATCTCTGCCTGGGCTCAGGCCTTTGGAGGCTACTACTTCGACGACCAGACTGAGATGCCCGGTCTCGACCAGCCCGAGACCATAGAGGGCTTCGAGTTCTTCTTCCAGAACGTCTGGCCGTATATGGCCCCGACCGCTGACTACAACACCCAGCAGAGCATCTTCCTCGAGGGCCGTGCTCCGATGATGGTCAACGGTCCGTGGAGCATCGCTAGCGTCAAGGATGCTGGAATCAACTTCGGTGTCGTCCCACTCCCGCCGATAATCAAAGACGGTAAGGAGTACTGGCCGAGGCCCTACGGTGGAGTCAAGGACATATACTTCGCTAAGGGCATAAAGAACAAGGAGGCCGCCTGGTACTTCGTCAAGTGGTTCACCACCAGCCCAGAGGTCATAAAGGAGCTCTCCCTCCAGCTCGGATACATCCCGGTTCTTTCGCCGGTTCTTGAGGACCCAGAGATTCAGGCAGATCCGGTCATCTACGGCTTCGGTCAGGCCGTCCAGCACGCCTACCTCATGCCGAAGAGCCCGAAGATGGGCGCCGTCTGGGGCGGTGTTGACGGAGCCATCAACGAGATACTCCAGGACCCGGCCACCGCTGACATACCCGCCATACTCCAGAAGTACCAGCAGGAAATTCTGAATAACATTGGAGGCTGAAGCCTTTTCCCTTTTCCTACCTTTTTGGAGGGATTGGGATGAAGAAGATCACCACCATTGCTCTGTTCCTCATTCTCCCAGGGATGGCGGCGTTTCTGCTCTTCAACCTGTGGCCGATAATCTACTCGATTTACCTGGCCTTCACCAACGCCCAGCTCGGTAACTTTCCGATTCAGGCCCCTGACACTGAGCCGCTCAAATTCGTCGGCCTCGAAAACTTCAGGTGGATACTGAGCGACGAGAAGTTCAGGAGCGCCTTTATGTGGACGTGGATATTCGTCGCAACGAGCGTTACCCTCAAGGTTCTTGTGGGAACCTTCCTCAGCCTGCTCTACAACAGCAAATACGTCAAGGGCAAGATGGTCTACAGGTCGCTCCTGATAATCCCATGGGCCCTACCGCTCCTCTTCTCGGTCACCGTTTGGAGGTTTATGTTTGATCCGGTTTTTGGTCCGATTAATCAGATTCTCAAATCGATCGGCGTGAGTACCCTCCCCAACTGGACGAACGATCCTTTCTGGGGCCTTGTAGCTCTCAACATAATCGAGGTCTGGCTGGCCTATCCGTTTATGATAACCGTCATCACAGCGGCGCTTCAGTCCGTCCCGGACACGCTCGTGGAAGCGGCAATAATAGACGGTGCCAACTACTGGCAGAGGCTCAGGCACGTCGTTCTCCCGATAGTCGGCAAGCCAATAGCCTTCGCCACAATACTCACCAGTGCAGCCAGCTTCCAGTACTTCATGGTGCCATACATTTACAACGCTGGCCTCTTCGAGGACAAGTTCATACTGCTCTACGGCTTCAGAAAGGCATTCGGTGCAGCACCCCACTACGGAAGGGCAGCGGCGGTGATGATAATAGCGACCCTCGTGCTGGCGGTTTACATGTACGTCAACGTTAGGATAACCAAGCTCCAGGAGGGTGCCAAGGGATGATGGGCCAAAAGAAAAAGGAGATAATCAAAAGCTTCCTCCTCACCCTCGCGGCCATCTTCATAATGTTTATCATCCTCTTCCCAGTGTACTATATATTCACCGTGTCGATAAAACCAGCCGCAACGCTCGCAACAACAAAAATCGAGCTCATACCAAGGAACGTTACGCTCGATGCCTACAGGGAAGTGCTCTTCGGATTCAAAGGAAGCAAGATAAGCAAAAACTTCACTGGAACCATTGAAGGACAGGCCAAAATCGAGGACGGCAAGCTCTATCTCACTGATGGAAAGATAACAGGAGCCATCAAGTATGGACCCTTCACAGGACTGAAGTTTGAAATACCCGTCTCTGGCATCATCTTCGACGTTTCCACGACAGAGAACGTTCAGGGGACGCTCAAGGGAGAGATAAAGGGACTGTTTGTCCTCACCAGGATGAACGATGATGGCAGCATAGGATTCGGAATAGTCAGGGAGGTTGAGCTGACGAGCGGTGATGTCAACGGCGTTTCAGTTTCCGGCCCGATGGAGAAGTACGTCGTGATCAGAAACACAGGTAATGCCGAGTTTACAATGGTAGGCAAATTCGTCAACTCGGTGTTCTTCGGCTACCTGAAGAACAGCCTCCTGCTGGCCACGCTGACAGTCCTCCTGTCACTGATCTTCGTCGTTCCAGCGGCCTACGCATTCTCAAGGATGCAGTTCTTCGGCAGGGATCACATTCTGTACTTCTACCTGATGTTCACGCAGGTTGCAGGAGGTCTCGGCATAGCCGGATTGATAGCCCTTTATGGTATGGTGGTGAAGCTCGGCCTATACGACAAGCTCCCAGTGCTGTCTTTCATCTACGCGGCAGGAAGCGTTCCCTTCAACACATGGCTGCTCAAGGGATACATAGATTCAATAAGTCCAGACTTCGACGAAGCTGCTTTAGTCGATGGTGCAAGCTACCTGCAGATTATAAGGTACGTCCTCCTGCCGATGGCCCTGCCAGGAATAGCCACAGTGGCAATATTCGCCTTCATCGGCGGCTGGACGGAGTTCATACTCGCGAGCCTGCTCCTGACGGAGAAGAACCAGCCACTCTCGGTGTGGATCTACCTCCTCATGGGCGGCATCGGCAGGGGAATAGACTGGAGCTACTTCGCGGCAGCGGCGCTGCTCTTCGCGCTGCCAGTGTTCGTGATGTTCATGCTCGCTCAGAACTACATAAGGAGCGGTCTAACCCTTGGAGGTTTAAAGGAGTGAGGTGATAATATGAGAAAGGTCCTTTCCCTGTTTGTGGCCTTTTTAATGCTCGGAAGCCTCCTGGCAGTTCAGCCGAGTGTAACGGCTGAAGAGCCCAAGCCACTGAACGTGATAATAGTCTGGCACCAGCACCAGCCCTACTACTACGACCCGATACAGGACATCTACACGAGGCCGTGGGTCAGGCTCCACGCGGCCAACAACTACTGGAAGATGGCCTATTACCTGAGCCAGTATCCTGAGGTTCACGCTACCATAGACCTCTCGGGCTCGCTCATAGCCCAGCTGGCTGACTATATGAACGGCGCTAAGGACAACTACCAGATAATCACCGAGAAGATAGCCAACGGCGAGCCGCTCACCGTTGACGAGAAGTGGTTCATGCTCCAGGCCCCGGGAGGGTTCTTTGACCACACGATTCCGTGGAACGGTGAGCCGATAACCGACCCGAACGGCAACCCCATAAGGGACTTCTGGGACCGCTACACCGAGCTGAAGAACAAGATGATGCAGGCCAAGGCCAAGTATGCCAACCTGCCGCTCGAGGAGCAGAAAATAGCCGTTACCAACGAGTTCACTGAGCAGGACTACATAGACCTTGCCGTTCTGTTCAACCTCGCCTGGATAGACTACGGCTACATAATGAGCCATCCAGAGCTGAAGGCCCTCTACGATAAAGTTGATGAAGGAGGCTACACGAGGGAAGACGTTAAGACAGTTCTGGACGCCCAGATGTGGCTCCTCAACCACACCTTCGAGGAGCACGAGGCCATTAACCTCCTCCTCGGCAACGGCAACGTGGAGGTTACCGTCGTCCCCTATGCCCACCCGATAGGCCCAATCCTCAACGACTTCGGCTGGGAGAGCGACTTCAACGACCAGGTGAAGAAGGCCGACGAGCTCTACAAGGAGTACCTCGGCGGCGGTCAGGTTGAGCCGGTTGGAGGATGGGCCGCTGAAAGCGCCCTCAACGACAAGACCCTCGAGATACTCGCCGACAACGGCTGGACCTGGGTCATGACCGACCAGCTCGTGCTCCAGAAGCTCGGCATAGAGGGAACCGTCGAGAACTATTACAAGCCCTGGGTGGCCGAGTTCGACGGAAAGAAGATATACCTCTTCCCGAGGGACCACGCGCTGAGCGACCGCGTTGGATTTACCTACGGTGGAATGAACCAGTACGATGCCGTTGAGGACTTCATAAACGAGCTCCTCAAGCTCCAGAAGCAGAACTACGATGGCTCTCTCGTCTACGTCATAACCCTCGACGGAGAGAACCCGTGGGAGCACTACCCATACGACGGCAAGCTCTTCCTTGAGACGCTCTATAAGAGGCTCACCGAGCTCCAGGAGCAGGGACTCATAAGAACCCTCACCCCGAGCGAGTACATCCAGCTCTACGGAGACCAGGCAAACAAGCTCACGCCCCAGATGATGGAGCGCCTTGACCTGACCGGGGACAACGTTGAGGCTCTCACGAAGGCCCAAAGCCTCGGAGAGCTCTACGACATGGTGGGCGTTAAGGAAGAAATGCAGTGGCCTGAGTCGAGCTGGATTGATGGAACCCTCTCAACGTGGATAGGCGAGCCCCAGGAGAACTACGGCTGGTACTGGCTCTACTTGGCGAGAAAGGCCCTTATGGAGCACAAGGATGAAATGAGCCAGGCCGACTGGGAGAAAGCCTATGAGTACCTCCTTCGCGCTGAGGCCAGCGACTGGTTCTGGTGGTACGGAAGCGACCAGAGCAGCGGGCAAGACTACACCTTCGACCGCTACCTCAAGACCTACCTCTACGAGATGTACAGGTTAGCTGGCCTCGAACCACCGAGCTACCTCTATGGAAACTTCCTCCCCGATGGAGAGCCCTACACAGTTAGAGCCCTCGACGGCCTCGGGGAGGGCCAGGTCAAGAACTACTCGAGCATGTCCCCCGTCGCTGAAGGTGTAAGCGTCTACTTCGACGGCGATGGAATTCACTTCATAGTTAAGGGAGAGCTCAGCGAGTTCGAGATAAGCATATACGAGAAGGGCGAGCGCGTTGGCAACACCTTCACGATCCTCCAGGATAGGCCGACTGAGCTCAGGTACTCGATGTTCCCGTTCTCAAAGGACAGCGTCGGGCTGATGATAACCAAGCACCTCGTCTACAATAATGGAGCGGCCGAGATATACGGCGCCACTGACTACGAGAACTACGAGAAGCTCGGCGATGCTGTCGTTAAGCAGGTAAACGGCGGAGTGGAGATCATCGTTCCCTTCGAATACATCAAGACCCCTGAGGACTTTTACTTCGCGGTCTCCACAGTTAAGGACGGAGAGCTTGAGGTTATAACCACTCCGATTGAGCTGAAGCTCCCCACGGAGGTCAAGGGAGTAACCCTCGTGGACATCACCGACCCCGAGGGCGATGACTACGGTCCAGGAACCTATACCTACCCGACTGACAAGGTGTTCGTGGAGGGCGCCTTCGACCTGCTCAGGTTCAGAATGCTCGAGCAGACCGACAGCTATGTAATGGAGTTCTACTTCAAGGAGCTCGGCGGCAATCCCTGGAATGGGCCAAACGGCTTCAGCCTGCAGATCATTGAAGTCTACTTCGACTTCAAAGAGGGAGGAAACAGCACTGCGATTAAGATGTTCCCGGACGGGCCGGGAGCAAACGTCAATCTCGACCCGGAGCACCCGTGGGACGTGGCGTTGAGGATAGCCGGCTGGGACTACGGTAACCTCATAGTCCTGCCGAACGGAACTGTCTACCAGGGTGAGATGCAGATAAGCGCCGATCCAGTTAAGAACGCCGTCATCGTCAAGATACCCAAGAAGTACATCCAGATAAACGAGGACTACGGCCTCTGGGGAGACGTCCTCGTAGGCTCTCAGGACGGCTACGGTCCGGACAAGTGGAGGCCAGTAGCCGTTGAAGCCGAGCAGTGGAAACTCGGAGGAGCTGACCCGCAGGCGGTAATCAACAACGTGGCACCAAGGGTCATGGACGAGCTCGTCCCAGAAGGGTTCAAACCAACCCAGGAGGAGCAGCTCAGCTCCTACGATGCCAACGAGATAAAGCTCGCCACCGTTAAGGCCATTCCGCTCCTTAAGCAGGGCATAACCGTGCTCGATCCAGAGGGTGACGACCACGGCCCGGGAACCTACACCTACCCGACCGACAAGGTCTTTGTGCCGGGACACCTCGACCTGCTCAAGTTCAAGATGATAGAGGGCGACGACGCCTGGACGCTGGAGTTCTACTTCAAGGACCTCGGCGGCAACCCGTGGAACGGACCAAACGGCTTCAGCCTCCAGATCATCGAGGTCTACTTCGACTTCACCAACGGAGGAAACACCAGCGCCATCAAGATGTTCCCCGATGGCCCAGGAAGCAACGTCCAGCTCGATCCGGGACACCCGTGGGATCTGGCGCTTAGAATAGCGGGCTGGGACTACGGAAACCTGATAGTCCTGCCCGACGGAACCGTTTACCAGGGCGAGATGCAGATAAGCGCTGACCCAGTTAAGAACGCCATAATAGTCAAGGTTCCCAAGAAGTACCTGAGCATCACCGACTACGGGCTCTACACTGCAGTGCTCGTAGGCTCTCAGGACGGCTACGGTCCGGACAAGTGGAGGCCAGTAGCCGTTGAAGCCGAGCAGTGGAAACTCGGAGGAGCTGATCCGAACGCTGTCATAGACAACCTCGCTCCGAGAGTTGTTGACGAGCTCGTCCCAGAAGGGTTCAAACCAACCCAGGAAGAGCAACTCAGCTCCTACGACCTTGAGAAGAAGACACTCGCGACAGTGCTCATGATACCGCTCATTGAGGGAACCGGTGGTGAGGAAGTAACCCCCACCGAGACACCCACAGAGACTCCGACCGAAACGACGACCACCCCAAGCGAGACCACAACAACGCCGCAGGAGACTACAACAACCACAAGCAGCAGTGAAACCACCACGACCACCACTCCGGGCGAGGAGGGAGGAATCTGCGGCCCAGCACTGCTCTTCGGGCTGGCTCTAGCCCCGCTCCTGCTCAGGAGGAGAAAGTGACTCCCTTTCAAATTTTTTGAGGTGATACCATGGCCGAAGTAAAGCTCATTGGAGTTTGGAAGCAGTTCGGGGACTTCACAGCCGTCAAGGACATGAACCTGGAGATCAAACACGGCGAGTTCATGATACTCCTCGGCCCGAGCGGTTGCGGAAAAACAACCACACTCAGAATGATAGCCGGCCTTGAGGAGCCCACAAGGGGACAAATCTACATCGGCGACAAACTCGTAGCCGACCCGGAAAAAGGAGTCTTCGTTCCACCAAAAGACCGCGATATAGCCATGGTCTTCCAGAGCTACGCTCTCTACCCGCATATGACTGTTTACGACAACATGGCCTTCCCTCTCAAGCTTAGGAAAGTTCCAAAGCAGGAGATAGACCAGCGTGTAAGGGAAGTCGCCGAGATGCTCGGTCTTACGGAACTCCTCAAGAGGAAGCCAAGGGAGTTAAGCGGCGGTCAGAGGCAGAGGGTAGCCCTCGGAAGGGCCATCGTGAGAAAGCCCCAGGTCTTCCTCATGGACGAGCCGCTCAGCAACCTCGACGCGAAGCTTAGGGTGAAAATGCGCGCCGAGCTCAAAAGACTCCAGAGACAGCTTGGAGTCACAACGATATACGTCACCCACGACCAGGTCGAAGCAATGACCATGGGAGACAGGATTGCGGTCATAAACCAGGGTGTTCTCCAGCAGGTCGGCACGCCAGACGAGGTATATGACAGGCCAGCAAACACCTTCGTTGGAGGATTCATAGGCAGCCCACCGATGAACTTCATCGATGCTTCAATAATCGAGGACGATAGGGGCGTCTGGGCCGACTTCGGGGAGTTCAGGCTCAAACTCCTCGACGACCAGGCCGAAGTCCTCAGGGAAAAGAATCTGATCGGAAAGGAGGTCATCTTCGGAATTCGCCCAGAAGACATTTACGACGCAATGTTCGCGCAGGTCAAGATACCTGGAGAAAACATGACCAGGGCAATGGTTGATATCATCGAAAACCTCGGAAGCGAGAAGATAGTCCACCTCCGCGTCGGAGATGTAACCTTCCTGGGCGCCTTCCGCTCCGAATCCAAGGTTAAGGAAGGCCAGGAGATAGACGTCGTCTTCGACATGAGGAAAGTCCACGTCTTTGACAAGGGAAGCGGAACGGCCGTTTTCTGAAGCTTTTTAAACTCCCCTCTCCCATTTTCTACCATGCCGATTGAAGACTTCGCAGATTTCTTGGCGGAAAGGGTTCCAAGAGGGAAAATAGTCGAACTCGGTATAGGTTTCCAGTTCAAAGTGGCCTTAAAGCTGAGAGAGATGGGCTACGATGTTCTTGCAGTTGACTGGAATCCAGCCTCCGTTGAAAAAGCAAGGGAGCTTGGAATAAACGCCGTCCGGGATGATATCTTCAACCCAAGGATGGAGCTATACAGGAATGCCAAAGCCTTGTACTCCGTAAGACCGACGCCCGAAATAGTCCGCCCGATTCTCGAGCTCGGGAAGAAGCTTGGACTCCCAGTTTACATCCTTCCCCTCAGTGGTGACACAATGCCAGGTAATCTGAAGCTTATCAACCACAGGGGGTTGGCCATATACATGGCTAAAACTATTTAAAGCCGCTCCCAAGTAGTCATGGTGGTGTTATGAAGCTCTTCGGAACGGCTGGAATTAGGGGCACTTTATGGGAAAAGGTCACACCAGATCTAGCGCTGAACGTTGGGAGAGCCCTCGGAACGTACATCAGGAAGGGAAAAGTGACTGTCGCAAGGGACGGAAGGACTTCAAGCATAATGCTCGAGAACGCGCTCGTTTCTGGGCTTTTGAGTTCAGGCATGGAGGTAATCCAGTTCGGACTGATACCAACGCCAACATTGGCATGGGGTACCAACCGCTATGGCGACGCTGGAGTCATGATAACAGCCAGCCACAACCCGCCCACGGACAACGGAATAAAGGTCTTCAACGGCGACGGAACCGAGTTCTACCTCGAGCAGGAGGCGGAGCTGGAAAGGATAATCTTCTCAGGGGATTATAAGAAAGCGGACTGGGACGAGATAAGGAAGGTTCGTCAGAGGGACATCGTCGACGAGTACATCGGCGCAGTCTTGGACTTCGTCGACCATGAAACGAGTCTGAAAGTCCTCTACGATGGTGCGAACGGCGCCGGAAGCGTCGTTGCTCCCTATCTGCTTCGCGAGATGGGGGCGAAGGTGATAAGCATCAATGCTCACATCGACGGCTACTTCCCGGGCAGAAAGCCCGAGCCGAGGTACGATAACATAGCATATCTCGGAAATCTTGTGAGGGAGCTCGGCGTTGACTTAGCTATAGCCCAAGACGGCGACGCCGACAGAATAGCGGTCTTCGATGAAAAGGGCAACTACGTCGATGAGGACACGCTGATAGCGCTCTTTGCCAAGCTTTACGTCGAGGAGCACGGGGGTGGAGTCATCGTTACATCGATAAACACCGGCTCGCGCATCGATGAAGTCGTCGAGAACGCTGGTGGAAGGGTCTACCGCGTCCCACTCGGCCAGCCCCACGATGGCATAAAGAAGTACAACGCTATTTTTGCCGCCGAGCCCTGGAAGTTCATCCACCCCAGGTTCGGCCTATGGATAGACAGCTTCGTTACGATGGGCCTGCTCATCAAGCTCATCGACGAGCGCGGAAAACCCCTATCCGAAATAATCCGTGAGGAGATTCCAACCTACTACCTCACCAAGAAGAACGTGAAGTGTCCGGACAGGTACAAGAAGACCGTCCTCGAAGTCGCAAGGCACGTTCTCGAAGAAAAGCTCAGGGAGGACATAAAGGAGATCCTGACGATCTCCGGCTTCCGCTTCAACCTCAAAGATGGCTCTTGGGTTCTCGTAAGACCGAGCGGAACAGAGCCAAAGATAAGGGTAGTCGTGGAAGGCCCAACCGAAAAGAGGCGCGACGAGCTCTTCGAGCTGGCCTACAACACTGTCAGAAGGGCAGTGGAAGAGGCAATGAAAAAAGAAAGGACCTAAACGAAGCGTGCCGGCCTGAGAGTTCTCACAGCTATTTCGTTTTTATTCACCATTACTTTGAAGCCCTCCTTGGCGACGTAGGTCTTCACGCCCGTTACGGTCTCTATGTATTTTGCTTCTTTGTATGGGTTCGCAAAGTGCATCTTCATGCCGATGTGGCTCATTATGAGGACTTCAGGTTTTTTCTCCATCTTCTTAAGCATCATGACGACGTCATCGGTGCTGAGATGGTAGGGAATCCCCATATCCCTCGGCCGGGTTACGGCGGCTATAATGAGCCTCGAGCCGTCATGCCACTCAATGAGCTCATCGAAGTACGCGGTATCCGGTATGTATGAGATGTCGCCATATCTGGTTCTCATTCGAAAGCCTATGGTCGTCGGGTCTGAGTGTCTCGTGGGGGTTATTATGAGCTCCTCCTCTCCTATCGCGATTTTGTTGCCCGGTTCAGGGGTATGTATGCTCTCAAGGACGTCCATGTGATATTTGCTGACCGCTGGGGTGTGTGTCTCGTCACCGTAGACAACGCTTTTCGAAGCTATAAGCATGCCCCTTTTCTTCAGCGCCCCTCCCGTCATGGCTTCAATCATGACTTCGGTGTCGTTGCAGTGATCAACGTGCCTGTGTGAAACGAAGATAGCGTCGAGCTTCCTGGGGTCGAGCTTGTAGCGCCACGAACGAACCAGGGCCCCCGGCCCGGGGTCAACGTAGATGTTCCTGCTGGCCCTGATGTGGAAGCCTCCCGTGGAGCGAAACTGTGTTATGGTTATAAATCTGCCGCCGCCGCTGCCGAGGAAGGTTATCTCTATCAACTCTCCACCCCCGCGTTCTTTTGCAGACGTATGAGTATCGCCGTGAGGGTATATAAGACATTTGGGACGTCGAAAACCGTTTAAGTTCGAAGACCCTACCAAATCCGGTGGTTGGAATGGTCAATATTGAAAGGGTATCGAGAGAAATCGAAAACCTACGTGATGATATGGTGAAAACCCTGGTGGAGCTCATCAAAATCCAGGCAATAAGTCCGAACTACGGCTACGAGGGTGAATACGACAAGGCCCAGAAGCTTCTCGAGATAATCAAGGACTGGCCCTTCGATAAGGTTGAGGTCTACAATGCACCCGACGAGAGGGCCAAGAACGGCGTGAGACCGAACATTCTCGCCTATTATTACGGCGAGAAAGGAGAGGACTCACCAAGGCTCTGGATACTCACCCACCTCGATGTTGTCCCGCCCGGAGACCTAAGCAAGTGGACAGTCACAGAGCCCTTCAAGCCAGTCGTTAAAGACGGCAAAGTTTACGGCAGGGGAAGCGAGGACAACGGGCAGAGCCTGGTCGCTTCACTCTATGCAGTTAGGGCCATGATGAACCTCGGAATAAGGCCGAAGAGAACGATAATCCTAGCCTTCGTCAGCGATGAAGAGACCGGAAGCAAGTACGGCATCGAGTGGCTCATGAAGGAGCACCCGGAGCTCTTCAGTAAGGATGACCTCGTTCTCGTTCCGGACGGCGGAAACGAGGATGGAACCTTCATAGAGGTCGCCGAGAAGAGCATCCTCTGGTTCAGGGTTAAGGTCAGAGGCAAGCAGGTTCACGCTAGCATGCCCGATAAGGGCCTAAACGCTCACCGCGTTGCCCTTGATTACGCCTACCACTTGGATAAGCTCCTCCACGAGAAGTATTCCGAGAAGGATGAGCTCTTCGATCCGCCAGAGAGCACTTTCGAGCCGACGATGGTTAACGGCCCCGCCGATTCACCGAACATTGCCCCCGGAGAACACGAGGTAGTCTTCGACTGCAGAGTTCTGCCGAAGTACAGCCTAGATGAGATACTGAGCGATGCAGAGAAGCTTGCCGAGGAGATTAAGGCCAAGTACAAAAAGAAAATCGATGGGGAAGTTCTCCCAGAGATAAAGATCGAGGTTATTCAGCGCCTTGATGCTCCGGAGCCAACCGATCCGAACAGCGAGATAGTGAAACTCCTCCAGACGGCCCTTAATGAGCTCCGCGGAAAGGAGGCAACGGTCGGCGGAATAGGCGGCGGAACCTTCGCAGCCTACTTCAGAAAGCTCGGCATTCCAGCAGTTGTGTGGGCAACACTTGATGAGATGGCTCACCAGCCCAACGAGTACGCAAAGATAGACAACATGGTTGAAGACGCCAAGGTTATGGCGGCCTTGGCGCTGCTCTGATTTTTATCCGTTTCAAGCCAGTTTGAAGCCATCGCCAGGTATTTATACTTCTCCAGGGTAGTAATTTCGGTGATTCCATGAACCGGGCCGTTTTACTGGTTTTGCTCCTCACCGTCATCGTTGCGGGCTGTCTCGGGCAGGCCGAGAATGTCAGGCCCTCCACGACATCAAGCAGCTCAACCTTCACGCCGCCGGGAACGAAATACGACGTGCTGGAAGAGGGTCAGGAAGACCCGGTAGTTGAGGGAATCAACGCCTTTGCCATTGACCTGTATCACAAACTGGCCGAAGAAGACGGCAACGTGTTCTTCTCGCCCTACAGCGTTGAAACGGCGCTAGCAATGACATACGAGGGGGCGAGAGGAAGCACGAGGGAGGAAATGGGAAAGGTCCTCCATCTACCCCCCGAAAACGACACGAGGTGGACGGGCTTCAGGTACCTGTTGCTCTCCCTGGGAACCCCAGGCGGTTCTCCATACGTCCTCAAAACCGCGAACGCGCTCTGGGTTCAGAGGGACTACCCAATCAACGAGAAGTACCTCTGGGTCACGAGGGGGTTCTACATGGGTGAGGTCGAGAAGGTCGACTTCATGAACGACCCGGAGGGAGCTGCCAGGGAAATAAACGGCTGGGTGGAGAACCAGACGAACGGCAGGATTAAGGACATCGTCTCGAGGCTCAGCCCCGCGACAAAGCTCGTAATAACGAACGCGATTTACTTCAGGGGGAACTGGTCGAGCAGATTCAAGGTGAGCGAGACAAAGAACGGGACGTTTTACTCGCCATCGGGCCCGGTTACGGTTCCGATGATGCACCAGACCGGGAAGTTCCCATACTTCGAAAACAATGAGCTCCAGGCACTTGAGCTGCCCTACGAAGGCGGAAGGCTGGGCATGCTGATAATCCTGCCCAGAAGGGGAAGGTTTGACGAGGTCGAGGCGAGCCTGAGCCTCGGGCTCATAGAGGGCATCCTGAACGGCACAGTGGAGGAGAGCGTGGAGGTAACCCTGCCAAAGTTCAGGTTCGAGAAGGAGTACCACCTGAAGGACACCCTCATGGAGATGGGCATGAGGAGCGCCTTCACCTTGCCAGACTTCTCGGGAATCTCGTCGGGAGGTGGCCTGGTTATAAGCGACGTCATCCACAAGACTTTCATAAGCGTTGCCGAGAACGGAACCGAGGCGGCAGCGGCAACAGCCGTCATAATGACCCTGGCTGCCACAGTAGAACCGGAAGACACGAAAGTATTCAGGGCAGACCACCCGTTCATCTTCCTCATCTACGACAGGGAAACGGGGGCAATACTCTTCATGGGGAGGGTGGTGGACCCGAGGGAATGACCAACCCTATTACATATTCTTTCTGTTTCTGCACAGCAGGCATGTGATGGCAACAGCAAATAGTATCACAGCTAACAGCCAGAATTCATGTTTATCTTGGCGAGGGGAGGTAACGTTAGTTCCTTTCGAATGTGAATATGTGGCATTGGCTGAAACGAAAGGAGATGCCATGTTAGAATAGTAAAAACTCGGACTTACAAAAACAGAAGTGCTGTTGTTCGCGGTAGCAAGAACAGTGGAATATCTAAAATTAATCCTGCCAACTTTAAAGGCTTTAAAAGTTCCATTGTAAAAGAAGATATAGATCGGCTTCTTAAGGAGATGCAGGAGTTTGTACTGGTCTATTACCTCACTTTTAATTTTTGACTTTTTCCAAGAGGTCTTAACATAATATGTGATGTTATACTGCTGATCAAGGTATAGCACAGATGCAGAGCTGTTTTGAATAGAACAGTCTTGATACCTAACCCCAGCCCCCCTTATCTCAATGATTACTTTTGGAAGAAATATCAAGCTCCCATTCATGTTATATCCCCACAGGTGCCGGATCCAGCTTTTATCCCAGAGATATGGCAATATTTCGGAAACAGGAACTTTGTAGATACTCTCCCCAAAATTAAACAGTATGGAGCCATTTACAGGAACTCCCTTAACGAATTTTGTTTTAGTCCTAAATCGTACCAGATTTTCCGAAACGTTCAAATTTAGTCTGGGGCACATTGAGTATGCCCTTGTGTAGCACTCAGCCCCAAGAAAGCGCACCCCAGAGGAGTCCACATAGTAGTACCAATCAATTTCCGTGTCGGGATTCACCCATACATCATCGTATGCATCAATCTCTTCGGTGGAGATGAATATTATGTTCGAATTTGGAAGGGTTCCTATGGACACGTGAATACCCCTGGTTGGAGGTAGTCCTTGGGTTATAATCTTGACATTAGATGACACAAAAGGAAATGTAAAAATAAGGAAACACAAGGATACTGCAATTATTTTAAGGAAGCTAGACATACCTTTCACCTAACGTTTCTTGGCAGTATCCATTCATAAAACTAATGTTATTCAAGTTTGTATCAAAGTAGTATGCTCGGTTAATAAACTGCCCAGAACACTCGACGTATTTACATGCCCTATCTTTGTATTCAGTGGAGGGATGCCAAATCCCACTGCAATTATCATCACCGCCTGTCAAAATTCTGCCATCACATTCAAATTCGACGAAGACGTTGCTGGTATTTTTGGAACGATTTATGTCAGTTAGCATATCCACCCATTCACCCAAAGAAAGGCCAGTCCTCACTTTTCCTTCCTCATCTGTCCACTGCACATTTTTATACCAATCCCTGCATTGATAATAATTTGATTGAACGAAGACCAGATCAAAAAATTCTGAACCTCCTGGAATTGACCAATCCTTTCCGCACACTGGATAATCACGGGGCCAGATATCGGTATTTTGGAGGGCATATGTCCTGGCGTAGGGAATCCATATAAACTCAAGGCCTCTGTTGTGGATTTCTTCACTTAAAATGTCAATAGTTTGGGGGTTCACGTAAGGCATTTGTCCCTGATTGCAAAGAACATCTTTATAGTAATTTATAAACATCCAAGCACTTTCAAGACTCCAATAAAATCCCCTGAGGTTGGAAGAATTTACACTCAGTACACCGTTTAGCCAATCAAGCCAGTACTTGTTCCCTCCTTTTGGATTCTCTCGTGGTTCTGGAATATAGCTCTTCCAGTAAGGAATTGCCACATATACCGGGATACTTTTTATTGTCGAGAAGATATCTTCAGCGAATTTTCTCCCATCATTGAAGCCATTTCCAGTGTATACAGCAAGTTCTTTGACACCACTATCTACCCTTTCCCTAGCTGGAAGGGCCACTGCATAGTCAAAGAATCTCCCAAACTCATTCTCAGCATTGCCCAGCGTGGAGACGTTCTCTTCGCCATTCCACCTAAAATACCACAGTCCAAATGTTGCCATCAACGATTACCAATAGTATTTTAATGACGATATTATTTAAATCTTTCTATGACTTCTAAACAAAATAACTCATAAAGTTGAAAAACCTCCGTGCTGATTATGTTCCCATGCCCACTTGGAAGGACGGAAAGCTCGGACTGCCTATCAGTGAGGCCGTTAAGATCTTCCCGGAGCTGGAGAGACACCTCGACAAGAAAGGCAGGCTGGACTTCTCGAACAGGGAGGCAAGGATACTCTACAACCGGGCTATCGCGAAGGCCGTTTTCGGTCTCGACATAGAATACCACCCGCGCGGACTTGTTACTACCCCCGTTTCACGATACATCTTTCTGAAAACCTTCCTCCGCGGCGGCGAGAGAGTTCTGGAGATAGGAACCGGGCATACTGCCATGATGGCGCTCATGGCGGCGAAGCTTTTCAACTGCGACGTTACCGCGACGGAGATTGATGAGGAGTTTTTCGCCTACGCCAAGGCCAACATCGAGAGGAACAATGCCAGAGTCAGGCTAATCAAAAGCAACGGCGGGATAATCCGGGGTGTAATCCCTGAGGGAGAGAAGTTCGACGTTATCTTCTCTGCCCCACCCTACTACGAGAGGCCTACGAGGGGAGTCCTGACAGAAACGGAAGGCGTCGGTGGGGGGAAATATGGGGAAGGCTTTTCAGTGAGGCTCATCGAGGAGGCGCTTGACTGCCTGAAGCCCAGGGGAAAAGTTGCCCTCTTCTTGCCAGATAAGAAACCTCTCATCGAGGCGATAGCCGAAAAAGGAAGAGAACTAGGATATAAAATCAAAGACGTGAGGTTCAAAGCCGGAACCCGCTGGAGGCACAGCCTGATTTTAGAGACATGAGGGACTCGGGCCCGTGGGCGTCTCATCACTCACGCCGGAATCAGAGGAGGTGCTTTCTCCTCATCGTCCCTCGACGCTCCGCTGGGCGGAGTCTCACTTCATGTCCTCCACATAGAGGAAGAGCGCCTTGAGGTATTCCGTATCTTTGGAGGCCATAAGTATCGGATGGTCTGGCGCCTGGGTTCTGTAGGGCTCAAGCATCCTGAGGAACTTGCCAGCCTTTGCTGCTGCAGCTATCACCATGTCCTTGAAGGTCTGCATGTCAACGTGCTGGGAGCACGAGGCAGTAACGAGTATTCCCCCCTCCTTGACGAGCTGTAAACCTGCGTAGTTCACGTTGAAGTAAGCTCTAAGACCGCGCTTTAGGTCCTTTTCATGCTGGACGAAGGCGGGTGGATCGAGGATCACTATGTCGAACTTCTCGCCGCGCTTTATCATCTCCTCCATAACAGGGAAGGCGGAGCCAACTATGAACTCCATCCTGTCCTCAACGCCGTTGAGCTTTGCATTTTCTTTGGCCATCTCGATGGCCCTCGGTGACTTGTCGACGGCAACTACTTTTTCGGCACCGGCGACGGCCGCGTGGATAGCGAAGCCGCCCGTGTAAGTAAACACATCCAGAACCTTCATCCCAGGCTTGACATACTTTTCCAGGGCTATCCTGTTCTCCCTCTGGTCGAGGAAGAAGCCTGTCTTCTGCCCGCGCATGTCCACGATAAACTTTGCCTTTCCTTCCTCTATTATCGTGCGATACTTCTCCTTGCCAAGGAGGACGCGCTCTATCTCGGGCAGGCCTTCCCTCCTGCGCGAGCGGCCGGTGTTCTTCTCGAAGACGGTCTCTATTTCGGGCTCGGCCTCCATTATAGCCTCGGCCAGATCAAGCTTGAAGCGCTCCATTCCAACGCTTGAAATCTGGAGTGAAGCGATCTCGTTGAAACGATCCACGATGAGACCCGGCAGGTAGTCTGCCTCGCCGTAGACCATTCTGTAGGCCTTATCATAACCCAAAACCTTCTTCCGATACTCATTGGCCTTTTTGATCCTCTCCCGAAAGAGTTCCTTGTTTATCTCAGTATCTTTGTCCTTCGTGACGAGGCGAACCATGATGTTTGAGTTGGGGTTAACGAAGCCCTTTCCGAGGAACTTCTTTCCGCGCGTGTAAACCTCAACGATGTCTCCCGGCTTAACCTCACCCTCAACGCGGATCACGCCCTTTTTAAAGACTATCATCGCGCCTTTACCTATAGCTCTCGCGGCCTGAGCGTCAACGTAAACCTTCGCCATCTCTCACCACCGTGGGAAGTTCGGCGATAGGTATATAACCCTTAGCGTCCCTAATATTTAATGGTGGTTCTATGAACTTCGATGTGGTGAAAGAGTTTCTGGAAGAAATCGGGGCGGATTGGACAGAAATAGATGGCGAAATTCACCTCGACCCCGAAATTTTCTATGAAGTCTGGAAATATATGGGAGAGCCTGACCTCGAGACGTACGTTATAGAGTACGAGGTCGTAGAGCCCGGTTCATATAATCCGCCCGAAAAGAAGTACGTCAGCGCTAAGACCGTTAAAATCAAAAAAGCTTACTTCACTACCCTCGACAACAAGAGGATAGTCACAGACTACGTTGAGCTCCAGAAGATTCTAAAGGAGAAGTCCATCTGATTCTTCTCTTCTTATCCGATTATTATCGAAAGCATCAACACTCCCATGCAACTCGTTCTCTTAACGCCGAGGTTTACGGCTAGAAGACCGATTAGGGTCGCCCCAGTTAAGACGAGGAGACCAAAAAGGCCGTCAAAAAGGTAGGAGAGGGCGAGAAGAACGAGAACCACAGCTATGTTGAGTGCTCTGTAAGGTATTTGGGAGATGATACTCAAAATAAGATCCGCAAGGGCCTCTCCATAGGCCAGAACTACCATCGAGACAAAAAGGGCTGCAAGAAGATAAAATCGGAGGGCTTCTTCTCCAATGGGCGTCATCAGGGCGACGATGCCGTTTCTTATTCTGCCCGTTGCCAAGAAGTTCGCAAAGGAGAAAAGGAAGTTTGCAGTGTTGATGGAAAAAACGATTGTAAGGAAAGAGCGTTCGTCCTTTGAAAAGAAAGAACCCAGCAAGGCCGCCTGAGAGGCCGTGAAGGCAGGAACGAGTGAAGCAACCATACCAAGAAGTGTCCCAAGGAAGGAAAAGCCAATGAAGCTTTTTGTGCTCATTTTAATGTCCCTGTCTCCGGGACTCAGGTGAGGATTCTTTGAGCCAAGCGCCACAATGAGAACGGGGAGGCCAAAGAGACCCGTGAAGAGGTGGTAGTAAGGCTGGCTGAGTGAGAGCCTAAAGGTAAAGATACCCAGGATTCCCGAAAGGAGAAAGACAAAGAGTGCGAAGAGCTTTCTCCAGCCGCGTTCCGTGAGTATCAGGATCAAAGCGAGGAGCAAAACGAAGGGCCTGCCAAAATCCGGGCGGTATATGGGAGCCAGAAGGAGATACAGAGTCATTAGGGGAGCCGCCATTAGCACGGCAAGAAAACTGGCCCAGAGAGCGATCCTGACGACTTCCATCGCTCTACCCTGAAGAACGAGTCTGTGTGCGGGAAGAACACCAAGGGAAGTTCCTTCGTCCGGAACGCCGAAGAATGCCGATGGAATGACGTCAAGAAAAGTGTGGGTCAATCCCATGGAAAAGAGGAGCAGGTTGCCGTCTACCCCCACACTTGAGAGAAAAGCAGCCAGTGTGTTCACGTGGATTCCGGGGGAGATACCGCTCAGCGTTCCGCCAAGGATCCCGGCTAGCATCTCCCAGAACAAAGGTCATCACCCGAGGCTATTTCAAAGGCCGGCATGCCGCGGTAGGTCGTGAAGATCCCATAGGCCGTGACCGTCTGATTCTCCTCCAGTGAGACTTCAAGGGATTTCCTGAGCTTTAGGAGAACCCAGCATTTCCCATCAGTAACGTTCGCAAGCCCAAAGCCGTTTTTGTATACTTTAACCCATTCGACCCAGCCGCTCACTTTTGCGAATTCCCCCACCTCAAACGAGCAGATTTCATTGGGAAGCTCCTCCCTTGGCGTAACAATCTTGCAATTCATGCAGTAGAGGGAGGATTTCCTCCTGATGGCCTCGAGGTAAACCCTATCTCCCACCCGGGCGGAGAAGCCGTAGAGCCTCAAATCAGTGCAGTTCAGCTTGAGAGAGCTCCCACTCCCAATGACAGTGCAACTTCCAACCGCCACCTCACCGATCCCAGCATGTAAGACGTCCCTGCGCTCTGCATCTCCAATGACTTGTACGTCCTCCTGAGAATCTACAATAAGGGAGAGCTTCGAGTAAAACCGCACTATTCCCACAACGCGAACCCTCTTGCCGAGCTCGAGTTTCGTTCTATAGGGGAGATACAGTACTATTTCCTCGCTGCCGTTCCAGAGTACTGTTTTTGAGCCGGCGTAGATAATGATTCCCTCAACGCTCCAAGGCATACGATCCTCAGGCTTCTCTGAGAATCCAAGGGTCTCGTACCTCACAGGATAGAACTTCTTCCCGTACCAGATGCCCTCAACCCTAACTAATTCACCTTTTCTTGCATCAATTGGGACTCCCAGTTTTATTTTGCCTGGAGCCAGCAGGTAATGACCGTCTGATGGCCAGTATGCTCCTTCAATTACATCAAGATGAAAAGATGGCTCTGCGGACTCTATTCTTTCTGGGCGCATTCTTAACCCAGAAGTGGAATTGAATAACCTCCCCCTTATCCGGTAAACTTTACCCTCCTCAAGAGCTGTGTACACTCCCACGACTGTTTCCCCATCGCTCAACACAGAGAAAGAGTCCGAAGAGTAGACACACAATCCGGTGAACTCCTGGAACTCCCGAGTGCTCTCGCCAAGTAGGACCATGGTACCGAGAACTACGATTGATCCAACTATTAAAACAACTACTAATCTTTTGTTTCTCACCATGATTTTTAGTAATCACAGAGGTTTAAAAAATTTATCCCAAAACCTGCAGCGATGCAGAGGGATACAGAAAAGAGTAGGAGGTTAATAAACCTCGCCGCTCGGGTAAACAACGATGCCTTCCTCGTTTATTTCGAATGGATACTTCTTCATAGAGTGCTTGGTCTCACGCATCTTTCTGATAAGGAGGTAGCGCTTGAGCTCGACCTCCTTCTCAACAAAGTCGAGGAGGATAACTCCCCTCGCAATGAACTCCTCCATACCGTACCTGCTTATCCTGCCCCTGCTTGGATCGGGAGCCTCAGTGGTTAAGATCGAAGTAACGCCAATTTCCAGGAGTATTGTGTTGAGCTGCAGGAGAACCTCCCTTATCCTGGACTCCTCTTTGAGCCTGAAGGCTATCGACGGGATAGAGTCAATGACGAGCCTCTTCGCGTTTATGGACTTAACCACACGGTAGATGTAGCGGAGAAAGTCCTCGGCATTGAGGTTGCCTTCAAGAACGTACTGCTCCTCCGAAGGAAGCCCTACGACGGCACTGACGCCATCAACTATAGCTATCTTTCTCTCCCGTTCATACCTCTCGAGATCCCACCCAAAGGCCCTCATCTCCCTCCTTAGGTCCTGTGCTCTCTCTTCAAGGGTAACTATGACCCCTGGCTCGTTGTACAGCTCAGCACCTTTATAGACGAACTGAACGCCAAAGGTTGTCTTACCGCTTCCAGTCGGGCCGGTAACTAGAACGGTAGTTCCAACAGGAAATCCCCCCTCAATTAAATCATCAAAACCAGGAATCCCACTTTTCACTCTTTTGACGGTGTATTTCGTGACCATTCAAATCACCTTTAAGAGTTCTTTACGAACTCATGTTTTTAATTTCTAATATAACATGTGGAGTCGAATAGATATAAAACTTTTGGGATGCAAGTAGCCACTTCACCCAAAACGGTGAAAAATCGAGAAGTGTTTTGAGGTTTGTAGCTTTCTCTGCTGCAAAGGCCGTAATAAAGACTTTAGGTACCCTGCACGAAATTTGAACTATCGACTTCAACTGAGGTGAGATTTAAAACTTACTCAAATATAATTTCATGCTAGACACCATCAACAAACAAAACTTTCTTGTAGAAGGAAACCGTTTTATGTTCCAACCAGCACTTATTGATGAGAGGTGAAGCCATGCTGGATCCCTTCGGAAGCGAAGCCAAGAGGCTCGTCAAGGAAGAATTTGGTGGAATAAATGAATTGCTTTCAATAATTCCTTCATACATTGGAATAGAGCAGGCACTGGAGAGAGTCTCGTGGATAAAATCTGGAGAGATTCCAGAAGATATCCTTGAGCTAAGCGACATCCAGGATTTACTGACGTTCTATGCCCTTCTTGGTGCCCTTGCCTTCTCGCCGTACGGAATCGAGATGGAGCTCGTGAGAGAGGCCAATATCAAGATATACTCCGAGCGGATAAGGAGAGTCAGCAAAATATCAGGGACGGCAATACCTTTGAAGATGGTTGAAAGGGATGAGATTCCCAACAGGGACAGAACAATACTCGAAAGAACCCACCACACTGAACTTCCCCCAAGCGAGAGAGAAAAGCTGAGACTGAGATACAAGACCGGGCTCAAAAAGTTCCTCGAGCTTTGGGAGGGGAGCCTCAAAGAAGTCTACATCAGAAAAGGCTACGCTTACCTGACAGGGGAACAGGCACTGAAGCTGTGGGAGAAGTCCTTTGAGAAGAACTTCGAGAAAGCGGTAAATCTCCTCTACGAGATAAGAGACGAGCTGCCAACCTACTACCTGCAGCTCTATGAGAAGCTGAGCGAGATAGCCAGGGAATACTTCAAGGAAAGACTCGAGAGGATGGGTTCTGCAGAGGCCCAGCCGCTTCGCTTTGAGCTGTTCCCTCCGTGCGTTAAAATTGCCCTTGGCGGCGTCCCCGCTGGCTTGAGGAACTACGCGATAACCGTCCTCCTGACGAGCTTCCTGAGCTATGCGAGGCTCTGTCCTAACCCACCGCGGAGGGACGTCAGGGTCAGGGACTGCGTCCAGGATTTAAGCGTAATTGAGAAGGAGATACTTCCCATTATCATAGAGGCAGGAAACAGGTGCAGCCCACCGCTATTCGAAGATCAGCCTCACGAGATCAAAAACATCTGGTACCACCTCGGCTTCGGCTTAACAGACAAACCAACTCTCGAGGACAGCGGGAACTCTACATGGTACTTCCCTCCCAACTGCTCCAAAATAAGGGCCAACGCTCCCCAGCTCTGCAAGCCCGACAGACACTGCAGGAACATCAAGAACCCACTGACGTACTACCTGAGACGGCTCTACTTGGAGAACAGAAAGAAAGAGAAGCGCGAAGAGGGTGGTGAAGGTGGCTGAGCTCTTTAGGGAGGTCACCAAAGAAGAGAGAGCCCTCTACTACAAAGCCGAATGGAACGCAAAGAAGCTGCCGAAGTTCCTAGTTGAGAAGCTGGAAAACAGGGAGTTCGGCTTTGACCACACAGGGGAAGGGCCAAGCGATAGGAAAAACGTCTTCATGGACGTCAGAGATCTGGAGGACTACATCAAGGCCACGGCCCCCTATGCGATTTACTCGAGCGTTGCACTGTACGAGGATCCAAAAGGGATGAGCGGCTGGCTCGGTGCGGAGCTGGTGTTCGACATAGACGCCAAGGACTTGCCCCTGAGAAGGTGCGGACACATTCATGAGCATGGAAAAGTGTGTCCAATTTGTTTGGAGGACGCGAAGGAGCTCGCAAGGGACACTCTGGTGATTTTAAAGGAAGACTTCGGCTTTGAGGATGTTCACGTGGTCTATTCTGGGAGGGGTTATCACATAAGAGTTCTCGATGACTGGGCCATCCAGCTTGACTCGAAAGCAAGGGAGAAGATTTTAGCCTATATTTCGGCGACCGAAGAAGTAACTTTCGAAGACATCCAGAGCAGGAAGATAATGCTCTCCTCGGGCTACTTCAGGGTCTTTCGCCTTCGCTTCGGCTACTTCATCGCCCGCGCCAACGAGAATCACCTGCTTAACATCGGGCTGAGAAAAGGGCAGGTGAAGAAGATACTCGAGAGCCGCGATGAGATATACGAGGGCTTCGTCAGAAAAGGTCTTTTAACGGCCTTTCCACAGGGGATAGGATATAAAACACTGACAAGGCTGTTCGCCCTCTCCAGCACTTTCTCAAAGGCCTACTTTGACGGGAGAGTCACGGTTGACGTCAAGAGAATCCTCCGCGTTCCATCCAGCCTGCACTCAAAAGTTGGACTGGTAGCGACATACATTGGCTCAGACGAGAGAAAGCTTGAGAAGTTCAATCCCTTCCGCGATGCAGTTCCAAAGTTCAGGGAGGAAGAAGTCAAAGAGGCCTACGAAGAGTGGCTCGAGCTTCACGGGGATGAGCTGTGAACGGAAGACTGAAAATAATCGTCTCAATGCTCATATGGGGAAGCGTGGGCATCTTCGCGCGCTTTTCCAACCTCTCCGGCCTAGGAGTGGCCTTCTTCAGAGTTTCTCTAGGTGCGCTACTACTCTTTCTAACCTTCGGAACCGGGAAGAGGGCATGGCTCAGAGAAGTCGGGAAGTCCCTGAAAGAGAAGACGAAGCCCCTCATCGCACTCGGAGTTGCCTTGGCCCTCAACTGGGTATTTCTCTTCACGGCATTCAACTACACCACAATAGCGAAGGCCGTGCTCGTTTACTACCTCGCTCCGGTCATCGCCACCATAATATCATGGCGCTTCCTAGGAGAGAGGTTAACCCCAAAAAGGTGGGCCCTCATAGGTTTGGCCTTCCTCGGCTTGCTCCTCATAATGAGTGGAGAAGAGCTGAACTTCAACGACAGAGACTTTCTAGGGGTAATCTTCGCACTAACGGCAGCGTTTTTCTATGCCCTCATCCCAAACCTCGGAAGGTTCCTGAGGGACGTTGAGGGCTCGGTTCTAACTTTCCTCCAGCTGGCGATAGCATCACTGGTTCTTGCGCCGTTTATGGTAGTTTCAGGCATTGGAGACCCGGTCTGGTGGGCTATCATAATTCTTGTCGTCATTCATACTGCCCTCGCGCTCTTCTTATACATGGATGGCCTGAAAGATGTTGAGGTCAACGAAGTGGCCATATTGAGCTATCTAGACCCGCTGAGCGCCGTGGTTTACGCGTTCCTAATTTTCGGTGAAGTTCCAGAGCTTAGAACAGTCATAGGCGGTGCGCTGATTCTTCTGGCATCGATGTTAGACGTTTGGGCGAGGGGGTCGTAGCCCGCCTTCCGTGTCAAGGGGGCATTCGACTGAGCGGCCTACCACGGGACTCCCACCGGGAATTCATCGTCCCTTCTTCGGCCTTGCACCCCGCGGGACGGCCGTTTCACCGCTCCCTGACAGGTCGTCTGCGGGTTAGCTCGGGAGCCGTCGCCGGCCCCTTCGCCGCTTTCATTCCCATCCCTGCCAGGGCGTGTCGTTTCTGCGCCGTTGCCCTCCCTCTCGGGAGGTGCCTTACGGCACCGCGGCCCCGGTGCGGTGGGCGGAACTTCCTCGGGAGTGCCCCGAGAGCCCCCGACCCCCTCGCCAAGAAGAGTTATGAAAAAGGGGATAAAAAGGTTTGGTACACCCAGATCACTTCTTCGGAAGCTCCCTGTTTTCCGGGAATCTCGGCTCCTTTGGCCTTCTGAACCTTCCAAGGGGCGAACGCCTCTTGGGTTTAGGCCTGACACGCTTCTTGGATTTTTCTCCAGCTCTCGTGTAGTAGAAAGCACCTGCTATGAAGAGCAGGAAGACCATTATAACGAGAACTATCCACCAGATTGAGGAACCGTTGTCCCCAGAGGTCGTCGTGGTGTTCGACGGACTAGTTGTCGTTGTTGTGGTCGTGGTTGGGGGAGCCGGCGGCTGGAGGTAGAGCTCACCCTTTGAGGTGCTGGTTTCATCCATTGAAACGAGCGTAAACTCGTATTCAACAACCTCCCCAAGGGGGAGCTTGAACTTGAGGGCTATTTCATTAACACCAGCCTTCAGTGTTTCCTGCAGAGAATCCTTGTAGAGAACCTTACCTCCACTTGTTATCCTGTACGTGAGGATAACGTCAACACCATCCTCACCGGGATTGAGAACCGTGACCTTGAACAGTACCTCCTCATCCGAGAGGCGCTCGTAGGTTACGTTTCTGATCACTGCCGGAGCCAGGACTGTATAAGAGACGTTGCCCTCGCCGATTAATCTGCCGTTGAAGGTCAGCTTTATGAAGGCAGTTATGGAGCCCGAAACGTTCGTGAGGAGAGGTACGTCCAGAACATCCGTGCCTCCCTGGATGGTTACCGGAGTTGTCATGTTCGATATGAGGTTCTCACCCCGATACGTCTCCACTGTGAGGTTCACGCCTATCGCCCTTTCCGAGAGGACGGTGAGGTAAGCTCTGTTCTCCTCCCCGAGCTTTACTTCATCCGCCTGAAGGGAAAGGCCAACGAGCCTAACTCCAAACTTAACCTGGAACTCCCGGGAATACCTGTAACTATCACCATCGTATTGAATGGAGTACTCAAGCCGGTAGATGCCCTCTGGGACGTCATAGCCCACGGGGATTTCAAACTTGACAAGGTTATCGCCCGGGGCCATCTCCAGCGTCCTATTTTCGAAGAAGTAGACCATTCCGTTTCCGGTGAACGAAACGGATGCATTAATCGTAACTGCGGAGTGGCCAATGTTGATAACGTGGGAAAAAACAACAAGGGTTTCACCATTCAGGATGTATGGGGAGCCGGGCCTTTCCTTGACGTAGGCCTCAGCTACTTCAAAGCGGAGCGGTTCAGATATAACGTTGAGGGGAACCTTGGCGTGGACTATGTACATGGAGCCACCGGCAGTGAATGCCCAGAACTTGAGGTAGAGGGTGTAAGTTCCCCCCTCAACGCTGCCGTTGCAGGAAATGTTGTAAGAGAGGGAATATGTCTTCTGGGGCGACCAGTCGCTGAATATCCTCGGGCTCACTGTAAGATTGAATCCCTGGACAATGTTTCCTTCCGAATCTTCAACCCAGAAGCTCTGGTAGCTGACCACCTTGAAGCTGAATCCACCTGCGTTGGTAAGCTGAATCGTCCCGGTGCTGTAGTCTCCCCTGAGAACGGATATTGTATCGTTAGTCGTGAAGCTCACGAACTGAGCGGAGGAGCCGGGTAGGGTTGAGATAACCAGCAGTAAGGCAATCAACGTGACCGTTGCCTTCCTCATGCGTTCCCACCATTGGTAGTTGTACTTTATCCATATAAAGGCTACTCTCCATAAAAAAGAAGCAGGAGCCCCATAAGAACCAGACCAACAAAAAAAGCCACCGCAAGCCTGTACCAGAGCAGCTTAGAAAAGTGTTCCCTGATTACCAAGGCGAGGATGAGGAGCATGAACCCGTAAAAGATCGTGAAGATTCCGAGGGCCACGTTAAGCTTAACCCCGAGGAGAAGGAGAACACCCAGCAGTGCCCCGGCTAACACCGTCACATGGGGAACTGTAAAGAGGAGATAGTCCCGAAGAACCTTAGTGTCCTCGTTCATACTCATCACTCCGCTATGAATGCGTATGTCGTTGTCGTCGGAAGGGCTTTTCTGATTTTCGGGAGAAGGTATCTTGGGTAAAGTTCCTCACTTTTGTCCTCCAGTATATCGTATGTGCCGAGAATTTTGTCTATAACCTTGACCTCCACCCTTCCTCTAACCCGGAAGTATCCCCGGTAAGTCGTGCTTATCTCCAAGACTATTGGGACTCTCAAGGTATCCTCCTCACCGTCATCTATAAGGGAACGAAGATACTCGAGCTCAGAGCGTTTGAAGTAGTGATAGCTGCCATCGCGAAGCCGAACCTTTGGCTCATCCTCGTTAATGAGCTGGCTGAGTGTAGGTCTTGCAGCGGGCAGATGGAGGTTCACTCGGGCGATTTCCCTATTGAGAATGTCTTCAGCTGTGGGCATATTTTTGCATACGCTTGACACCCAAAAACCTTTGTTTAACATATATTTGTAAATCTATCCAAATACCGTGAACAAAATCTGCAAAATTCTGTCAATCGACTCTCTACACCCCGTATCCTCGTCATAATGACAAAAACTCAACAAAAATGCTTTTATTGGATAAATCGTTCAGTAAATTGTCATTAAAACTGAACACTAGAACAGTAAATGGTGGTAAAAATGAACGAAATTATCAAGGTGGAGGGGGCAGATGAAGTCTACACCAAATCCCCAAGATTCATTCAGCTGATATTCGTGGACATCAATGGGGTTCCAAAGGGGATGGAGATACCGGCGAGCAGGTACGAGGAAGCAGTAACAGATGGAATAACCTTTGATGGTTCCTCAATCCCAGGCTTTCAGGGAATAGAGGACAGCGACCTCATCTTCAAGGCAGACCCGAGCACCTACGCCGAAATTCCATGGGAGGGCATAGCCAGAGTTTACGGCTACATCTACAAGGATGAAAAGCCCTATCACGCGGACCCGAGGGGAGTTCTCAGGAAAGTCCTGGAAAGGCTCGAAAAGGAGGGGTTCACGGCCTACATCGGCCCAGAACCAGAGTTCTACTTATTCAAAAAGAACGGTTCGTGGGAACTCCACATACCAGACAGCGGAGGTTACTTTGACCTCGTTACACTCGATAAGGCAAGAGCCCTAAGGAGGGAAATAGCACTCTACATGCCATCCTTTGGCCTAACTCCTGAAGTTCTTCACCACGAGGTTGGGAAGGCTCAGCACGAGATAGACTTCAGATTTGACGAGGCACTAAAGACGGCAGACAACATCGTGAGCTTCAAGTACGTCGTCAAAGCAATAGCAGAGATGCGCGGCCTCTACGCGACTTTCATGCCCAAACCACTCTACGACATGCCTGGCAACGGAATGCACCTCCACATAAGCCTCTGGAAGGACGGGGAAAACGCTTTCAAAGGTGAGGATGGGCTCAGTGAAACGGCCCTGTACTTCCTCGGGGGAATACTCAAGCACGCAAAGGCTCTAGCTGCAATCACGAACCCCACAGTGAACAGCTACAAGCGTCTGGTTCCTGGTTATGAAGCTCCAGTCTACATAAGCTGGGGCTACAGGAACAGGAGCGCACTGGTAAGGGTTCCGGCCTTCTGGGGTGACGGTGCAAGGATTGAATACCGCTGCCCGGACCCGAGCGCAAACCCATACTTCGCGTTTGCAGCGATATTGATGGCGGGACTTGATGGCATTAAGCGGAAGATCGAGCCTGATGCATACGTTGAAGAGAACGTCTACAAGATGAGTGAAAGCAGAAGAGAGGAACTCGGCATCGATACACTACCCGGAAGCCTGGGTGAAGCCCTCGAAGAGCTCAGGAAGGACAAGGTTGTCAAAGAGGCCCTCGGAAAGGCCTACGAAAACTTCATATCCTACAAAGAGCTCGAGTGGGAACGCTACGTTGAATACCTCGAATCAAAGGAGCTGCCACTGGAGACGAAAAAGGTAACGGAGTGGGAACTGGAGAGGTACTTCCACGTCTAATGCACTTCCTCGAGGACAACTTCTTCAGGTTTTTTCTTCCTCTTTCATGTGAATGAGCATCGAGCCGCCTATGATAAGGGCTGCCCCTGCGAGCTGTTTTATGGTAAGGGTTTCCCCAAATAGCAGAAAGGCCAGAATTATGGCAACGACTGGCTCTATCGTAGCTACTATTGAGGCCTTGCTGACCTCTATCTCCTTTAGAGCACGGTTGTATAGTATGTATCCAAGGAAAGTCGGGAAGAACGCGAGCGCGAAGA